>JAFMSA010000293.1 GCA_017353855.1 Alphaproteobacteria bacterium | reverse complement strand
TGCCGACGGCGAAGCGCTGGATGTCGATGCGGGCCATTTGTTGGGCATCGGGTGTGAGCGCCACGGCGAACCTGGCGTCGAGCCCGGCAGCTTTGACCGCGATTTCCCTCAGCCGGGAGATGCGCTCGTTGTAGAGATCGAGGCTCAGCCGGGCCATCGCGGGGGCGCCGGGCGGTTTTTTCCAGCCTGCCTCGGGGATGGACAGGCTCGTCGACTGCAGGTCGACTGTTGCCTCGGCTCTGGCGTGCGCGGGGTCGAGGGTCCGGTAGAGGAGATCGATGGCGGCCGGTCCGGACAGCCGGTCGGGAATGAAGTCGAAACCAAGCCGTCGCCGCTGCTCGTCGTTCAGTGTCAAGCCGATGCGGTAGCGCGCCCGCTCGCCATCCTTCGGCTTGAAGAAGAGGTGCGCATCGATATTGAGCGGTACCCCGTCAAAGCGCGAGCTTCCCTGGAGATGCGCTCCCGGACGAGTAATCACGAGGGCGAAATTGCCGTCGGTGAGATTGCGGTTCATCGCGACTTTCGCGATGCCCGCCCCCGTCAGGTTCGCTTTCGCGGCGAATGCGATCTGGTCGAGTTTGAGGTCCTTCAGCAGCGGCAGCTTGAAGTGAATCCTGGCCTCGGCTCGCCCCGCGACGCCTGCGGGATCGATCCCGATGGCGTGCGCGTAACCCAGGGGTTTGGCGTCGATCGTTTCGAGCACGTCCTGGATCGGCCCGGCGAACGGGATATCGACTGTCAGCCATTCGACCGGGGCTCCGAGATCGCTGATTTCCAGCGATCCACCGGTTACGTGGACGGATTTCACCGTCCCCCCGGTCGGCGTAAAGATCAGCCGCTTATCCTGCAGCCTTGCCGTACCGCTCACCTTCTGCGCCGGTGTGAGCCCCGGCAGGTAGGTGATCGTCGCGTCGTGGTAGCGCATCGTCCCGTGCGCAGACACAACCTCCGCCGAGCGCGTCGCGGCGTTGACGTCGAGATCGAGCTGCACGGCGGCCTCGTCCAGCATGCCGTCATGAATGTTGTCCAGGACCCAGCGGCGGCCCCCGCGGCTGAGTGCAGGCGGCCACAGGCTCTCGAACTTATTCACCGGAACATTGGCGAGAACGATCGCCAGCTTGCCGGGAATTGATTTCGCGCGCAGACCACGGCCGGCGACCATTGCCGGCGTCACACCGCTCAGCGTTCCCGCGAATGAAATGGCTGAGCCGTCGCCGAGGTCCAGAGCGAGCCTGGCCAGCCGCAGTTCGCCTGTTTCGGGAGCGTAAACGGCGCGGACGGTTCCTTCTTGGACTGCGAGCAGACCCCCGGGCAGCAGCTCGCTCTTGATAGAGCCTTTGCCGAGATGCAGATCGACGCGCAGGCCCTCGCTCTTGAGCTCTGCGAGATTGAGCCGCGTGACGACGGTTCCGGAGACCGGAAAATTCGCCGCGGCAAGCGGCGCCAGTTCCGGGGCGAAGGAAGCCAGTGCGGCCGGCTCAATTGCATGGATCTCGAGCGCGACATCGAGTGTGCGCTGGGCCGAGGAATACCGGTAGCTCGCATGAAACTCGGGCGTGCGGCCGCCGAGCGGGACGGTCAGCGACAAATCCCCGGCGTAACCCTCGGGAGCCCGCTCGACCGCCGCATCGACGTGGTCGGCCCGCCAGCGGCGGCCGGTCTGCCGGTCGTCGAGGACGAAGGTCGCGTCTCGCACAATAACGCGGCGCATCAGTCCGAAGGGCGCGCCTTGTTCTCTTTGACCGGCAAGTTGCGCGAGGATCTCGGGCCCAAAGCTTGACGCGTCGCTGTGTTGATCACCAAAGCGAAGCCGAATCGTTCCGGTCTCGTTGCGGACTAACCGCAATACCGGACGTTCGATGACGAGCCGGGTGGGCGCCAGTGTACCGTGCAGAAAGGACCGCAGGCCGAAGGCCGCCGATACTGCCGGGAAGACCGCGAGCGGCTCCCCGTCTGATTGCGTCAAGCGAACGCCTTCCATCCATAGATTGAGTTGATGGGTTTGCCGGTCTATGCCGATGCGCCCTCCGGAGACTGCGATCCGCGGGCCGCGGTCCGATCGGTTGAGAGCCTCCTGGATATAAGGGGTAACGAGGTCGAGGCTGATCGGTCCTTGGGTGAGCCGCCACAGGCCGGCTGCCGCGACGAGGAAGAGCGCCGCCGCGAACGCCCCAACCGCGGTTGCAAGGCGATGGACCCAGCGATGGGCTCGGGCTCCCCCGGAACGCCGGCCGGGACTGCCGGAGCAGCTGGCCGCCTCACTCACTTCCGGGCCTCGGATGCTTGACCGCACGGCTGTAGGCGCACAGTCTTCCCGGCGTGGCCGGGTTTATCTTATGAAGCTGTTGTCTCACCTCTCCCCCGACGGTGACGGACTGCCGCAACCGGCCGATTCGCGAACACTGGCCCTCGGATGGGAGGCTTGGTGCGCAACCCTCGCCCTCGCGCAGGACAGTTCCGCTTACGCGGCGGCCCGGGCCTGGAGCACAACAGCTGCAGGCGAGCGCCTGCTCGCGTCGATTTTCGGCAACAGCCCCTTTCTGAGCGGCGTCGCAATAAAAGAATGGCGCTTTTTGACCCGGCTTGTCGAGGACGGTGCGGACCCGTGTTTCGTCGATATCGTCGCCGCGATCGAAGATACCGAAAATCCGGACGAAGACAGGGCAGGCTTGATGAGGCGTCTGCGAATTGCCAGGCGTCGCGTCGCCTTGCTCGCGGCGGTGGCCGAGCTTGCTGGAGACTGGGCCCTCGAACAGCAGACGGGCGCCTTGAGCCGCTTTGCCGAGGCCGCTTTAGGCGCGGCGCTGCGTCACCTGCTGCGCGAAGCGGCCGGCAAAGGGCTCATGACACTCCCCAACCCCGACGAGCCCGAGCTGGACAGCGGGCTCATCGTGCTTGGCCTGGGAAAGCTCGGGGGAAACGAGCTCAATTATTCGAGCGACATCGATCTGATCCTGATTTACGACGCAGCGCGCGTTCGCGTGACGGCGCGCGAGGGCGTTCAATCCTTCTTTGTCCGCCTGACGCGCGATCTGGTGCGCACTCTGGAGGAGCGCACCGGTGACGGATATGTTTTCCGCACCGATCTGAGGCTTCGTCCCGATCCGGCATCGACGCCGCTTGCGATCTCGATGGCGGCAGCATTGGCGTATTACGAAAGCGTCGGGCAGAACTGGGAGCGGGCGGCGCTGATAAAAGCGCGTCCGGTTGCGGGCGACCGGGTTGCCGGGCGGCAATTTTTGCGCGAGCTGCACCCGTTCATTTGGCGAAAAAACCTCGACTTCGCGGCGATCCAGGACATCCACTCGATCAAACGTCAGATCAACGCGCATCGGGGCGGTGGGCGGATCGCGATCGAAGGCCACGACATAAAAACCGGTCGCGGCGGGATCCGGGAGATCGAATTTTTTGCTCAGACCCAGCAGCTGATCTGGGGCGGCCGGATACGCGCGCTGCAGATCGGCCCGACCTGCGAGGCGCTGCGCCGTCTCGCCGCCGCAGGCCGTATCGATCGAGCAAGCGCGGCGGAACTGATTGAGGATTATCGCTTTCTGCGCCGCCTCGAGCACCGTCTGCAGATGGTCGACGACGCGCAGACCCATACGCTGCCGACCGGCCGGGCCGGGCTCGCGCACATCGCTTGCTTTCTCGGCTATGCCGCGAGCGACGACTTCATCGCCGCCCTGCTTGCTCATCTGTTGTCGGTCGAGAGGCATTATGCCGAGCTTTTCGAGCAGGCTCCCACTCTGGCCGGCCCTGGCAATCTGGTCTTTACCGGGGCCGAAGATGATCACGACACGCTTGAGACGCTCTCGCGGCTTGGTTTTGCGGCGCCGGCGTGCGTATCCGCGCTGGTGCGCAGCTGGCACCACGGCAGGCTGCGGGCCACGCGAAGTCAGCGGGCGCGCGAGATCCTGACCGAGCTCATCCCTGAACTGTTACGCACTTTCGGCGCCACACCCCACGCCGATGCGGCGCTGCGGCGGTTCGACCAGTTCCTGTCCCGCCTCCCCGCAGGCGTACAGCTTTTCTCATTGTTCCATGCCAATCCCGGTCTCCTGGCGCTCGTCGCCGAGGTGATGGCGGGCGCGCCTCGATTGGCCGAGCACCTCGCACAGCATCCTGCTCTGTTTGATGCCGTTCTTACCGAAGGTTTTTTCGCTCCGCTCAGGGGCCGCAGCGCCCTCGCTGCGGAGCTCGCCCCGGCGATCGCCGGCGCGCGCAATTTCGAGGACACGTTGGACGCGCTGCGGCGCTGGGCCGGGGAGCATCGTTTCCAGGTAGGGGTTCAGCTGCTGCGCGGTGCGGTTGACGGCGCCCGCGCCGGCGAAATGTTCGCCGACATTGCCGAGACCGCGCTCGCCGCGTTGCTCCCTGCGGTCGAGGCGGAATTGGCGCGGCGCCATGGCCGGGTGCCAGGGGGTGCTTTTGCCGTGGTTGGGATGGGGCGGCTCGGCAGCCGCGAGATGACGCTTGCCTCTGATTTGGATCTGATCCTGATCTACGATGCGCCGTCGGGGGCAGAAATGTCCGACGGGCCCGACCCGTTGCCGGTCGCCGGCTACTATGCGCGGCTGAGCCAGAGGTTGATCGGTGCGATCACCGCTCCGACCGCCGAGGGGCGGCTCTATGCGGTCGACATGCGGCTGCGGCCCTCTGGCGAATCGGGTCCGATCGCCTCCCAATTCGCCAGCTTCGCGCGCTATCAGCGCGAAGCCGCCTGGACGTGGGAGCACATGGCGTTGACCCGGGCACGGCCGGTCGCCGGTGATCCGGCGCTGTGCCGGCAGATTGCTGAAACGATCCGAGCCGTGCTGAGGATGCCGCGCGAGCCCCGCAGACTCCTCGTCGATGTCGCGGACATGCGGCGTCGCGTCGCCGACGCGCATCCGCGCCCGTCGCCCTGGGACATTAAGAACCGCCGGGGCGGACTGACCGATCTCGAATTCATCGTGCAATATCTGATGCTGCGGGAGGGCGCGGCATCTGCGCAGATCCTGCAGCGCGGCACCGCGCGGGCGCTTCTGGGTCTCGGCGAGGCCGGGATATTGCCGCCCCGGGCACAGCGGGAGCTGAGCGATGCGGCGGCACTCTTGCTCAATGTACAGGCGGTGCTCACACTCCTTGCCGAGGGCTTGCCGGCGGCGGTCGAACTCCCCGAACCTGATGCCGCCACGCTTGCGCGCTGCGTGGGCGCTGTTGACTTCGTTCATCTTGACGCAGATATCACGCGATCCACCGCACGCGTTCGCGACTGGTACGACAGGCTGGTCGAGCAGCCGGGTCGGCGCGCAGCGGGAGACAAAGGAGAGGGCGCGCGATGAGTATCGAGGTCGGTGACAAAGCCCCGGATTTCACACTGCCGACCGACGGCAATGGCAGCATTAGCTTGTCCAAGCTCAAGGGTAAAAAAGTGGTGCTTTATTTTTATCCGAAAGACGATACCTCCGGCTGCACCGCCGAGGCCTGCGGCTTTCGCGATTCACTGCCGGATTACGGCGGGACGGGTGCGGTTGTGATCGGGATCTCGAAAGATTCGGTCGCATCGCACGACAAATTCAAGAAAAAGCACAATCTCCCATTCATTCTGGCTTCCGATGCGGGCTCTGACATCTGCGAGAAATACGGCACTTGGGTCGAGAAGAGCATGTATGGACGCAAGTATATGGGCATCGAGCGCTGCACGTTTCTGCTGGACAAGGAGGGGGTCGTGCGCGGCGCGTGGCGTAAAGTAAAGGTGCCGGGCCATGTCGCCGAGGTGCTCAACGCGGCGCGCGCGCTCTGAGGACGCAAACGCATCCGCCATCGACGCTGACGGCCGGTGCGGTCGCGATCC
>JAFMSA010000027.1 GCA_017353855.1 Alphaproteobacteria bacterium | reverse complement strand
CTGGCGACCTCTGCCATCCAGGAGGCAGCTTTGTGCAACTCGTGTAGCTCGCAGATCGAACGGCTCGACGCGGCCTCGACGAGGTTGCGCACAGGCACGATCACGGCGTCCAGCACGATGCCGGGATCATCCAGCATCTCCTGGGCGAACTGGTATGACCAGGGCGACTTGACGACGTAAGGAGCGTCCGACGAGACCGCGGAAAGGGGGATATCTTCTAAACCTGCCTCTGCCGCCTCGTACCATTGGGCGTCCGTACCGCGGCGCGAGAGATGCGTGTCGAGCCCGAGTCCGGTCAGATAGCGCACCAGCGCGCTCGTCCCCGCTCGTCCCGTCCCGGCGATGAGCAGATGGTGGCGCTGGCACTTGTCAGCTTCCGCTTGCACTATGAGTGCGTCCTCACTGCCGCTGTTAGCCTTTGGGCAATTACGTGTAGCGGCTCGCAATCATCCCCACCCCGGATCCTAATCATGTGGGTCGTGCCCACACTTCATTGCCTCATTGCAACTAAGCGGGCGGGACGTGAGCAAGGAATCGATCCGTTTCTGGTCCCCTGCTTCATACGGGCAGTCCGGCGGCCGGCATCTGCTCTTTCAGTTCCCGGGGCCGGTCTGGTCAGGGTTTGCCATTGTCCACCATCGGCGCGGTGCCACCCGACCATGGAGCAAGAGCGCCTCGGGGCTCGTCGCCAAGGCGATGTGGGTCGTGAAGCGTGACGCGAGTTCCTGCAGCTCTGTCCGACCGTCCGCCGAGATCCCCTTTGCGCATTCTGATTCGGCTCCTCGGACACGATGGGCACCGGGTCGATGTGCAACTGCGCCTCAAAGCGCGCACCTGGCCGGCGTCGCCTGTAATTGTAGTGCTTGAAGCGCACTGCATACGGATGAACCGCGGCCCTCCAGCGTTACAAAGCAGGCGGGCTCGCCGATTGCAGGGTGTTGCGCCTCGCCGACGGACTATCCTGGTGGCAGGGCGAGGGGTGCACCCGCATGAAGACGAACCTCACTCCCTGGCTCGGCTCCGGGTTGCGCCGGCGACCCGGTGCCCGGCGGCTTCCGGAACACTCGAACCGGTCCGGCGGGAATTCCCCGTTTCGACGGCAAGACCCAGCGCCTTCTCAATCTGCGCGGTACGACCGCGAAAACGATGGAGAAATCGGCTTGCGGGTCAATTCGCGAGGCGAGCTCCTTCAGAAGGCCTCCGCGCGTCAGGGCAAAACGCTGTGCCTGCTCGCGTCCCGTCAGTAAGGCGGATCCTACCTTGGCCCGCCGGCGCATGCCGAGGTCCCACTTGTACCGGTGAGGGGCGGGTGTCGCTACGCCTTCGATTTTTTTGCAGGGAGACGGGCGTATATCGCTGCCAGCCGCGCGGCGGCCTCTCTTGCCTCGGCCTCAGTGACTTCGCCTACCGGCTCACCTGACAGATCGACGCGCTGAGCTCCGGCGGACATACGTTTCAGATAATTGATATCCGACGTGTAGAAACGTAGCCCGGCGCCCAGGCGTTTATGCGTGAGCTGCGGCAGGCGGGCTTGGATGTCGCGATCTATGCCGATCTTCAGCGGGCGCTTGCGTTGTTTGTCGATCACGAAACAGGAGGGGAAGTGCTGCACGAGCTCGGCGATTGTCGCTTTGTTGCGCTCGATACCGGTTCCGTCCGCTGGTGGCGGCGCGGTCTTGAGATTCTCGCTGCCCGGCTCCGGGCCTGACATGCCGTGCTTGCGCGCGGCCTCTCGCGCTTGGTCCGAGGCGACGAGTTTCCGACGGGCGCTGGTCGAGGTCATTTAGGTTCGCGACGCCTCCGGTAGCGATCGGCCTATAGATCGTCCTTCCGGCGGGGACCGGCGAGTTAATTTTCTGTAAAATTTTTCTATTGTGAGCCTGGCGCATACAAGCGGAACCCGTTCGCGACCGGGCTCCCTCCAAGTCGCCGGTCGGCCGCGCTTCTGCCGGCGTGACGGGCTGGGTCTGGTGCGCGAGGATCGATCAACGGCGATCCCGGCAGCGGCAAGACCGGGTGCTGTTGCTCGCCGAACTCTTGGCGTGGCTGCCTGGGTCGCCGTCGTGCCGTTCACCTTCTGTCCCGCGATCGTTTGAATTTTGTCGCGAGACAGGTGAGCCGTTGATGCAGCCGCACAACCGCTGGGCCCGGGTTCAGGATCTTGCGCGAGCGCTGGCCGGCAGACCTGCGCAACGCGCGGCGGCGCCCGGTGCTCATGTTGCCCTCGGGATCCGCAGCCGCGGCGCTGCGCCTGCTCATCGGTATGACCGCAGCGTGCTCAGCGTGGTGCTGGCCAGGGGGGGCGCCTCAGCGAGCCTTGCGGCGGAGATGATCGATGTGCGGCAGTGGTGCGCGATCCTGTTGTTGCCTCGTGAGCCGTTTGTCCGAGACTGGTTCCGCGGCGCCAGGCGGGTCAAGCCGCAGGCGCGCTGGAAGTGTGGATCTGCATTCATCGATATGGCGGCGGCAACACACCCTGAAGGTCACCGATCTTATTTCACGTCTAGGCGCTGAACCCACACTGTTGGTCGTGTTTCTGGCGAAGCGCAACCGTCGTAAGTGACGAGCGGGCACGCCAGATCGATAGCCGTCGCGACGCGATGTTCTGAGATGATGAAGTTGTAGGCGCTGGAAGCGGCGCGATAGCCCAACGGAGCAGGCTCGACGCCGGGGCTCGCGAAAAAGCGCGCCGTCCGCGCCTCGATCGGGAGATCTAGTTCGATCCTTCCGGAAGCGCCAGCTGCCACTCTGTCACTGGACTGAGATGAGAGAAGGGTGGCGCCAACCTGCCTGCACCCTCAATCAGCGCGCCGGTGCGTCAGCTCAGTCGAGCCAAAGCGCGATGGGCGTGTCCAGTAGCAGCGCATCAGTCATCGATCGATTTCTGCCGGCCTCGGCATCGAGGGCCGGCGCGATCAAATCCACACCTTCTCGAACGCGGACCGACCCGCGGTGCGCGCCAAACAAGGAGCCAGCGCGGACAGCAGATGCCTTACCGCCAGGGCGACCGCTCCGGTTTGCTTCAGTTTCCTGGCTGTTTCTTCGATCAGAGCGACAACATCCGGACGGTTGGTGGTAACAACGCACAGAATGCGAACCCTTCAGCGGGTTGCCGGTGATCTAGAGGGTTTGCTAAGGTTATATGGGATGTTGCGAGTCTGCGGAGATGAGTGCGGCTGATCGAGTTCCAGCGGATGCCACGCTTGACGCGACGGGGCTCCTGTGCCCGTTGCCGGTGCTGAAGGCGCGGCGGGCGTTAAAGCCGCTCGCCGCAGGTGCGGTACTCGAGGTCCTCGCGACCGATCCCGGTGCGGCGAAAGATTTCGAGCATTTCTGCGATACGACCGGTTGCGAGATGCTCGAGGCCAGCGAGTTGCCCGGGGGAGTTCTGCGCTTTCGGCTCAAAAAACCGGGTTGACAACCCACGCGCGATCGCCATTTCCCATCCGCTATGACGAACTCGGTCCTCACCCTGCGACGACGAATGCGCTAGCAGCCCCGGCTTGCAGCCGGCGCTGCACCCGTGCGCTGGGTCGCCGGCGCGCCGGAATTGTCCAGGGCATGCGAGCAGGGGGTTACCCCGATGACCGAGAGCATTGTCGCCAGCCGCGTGATCCGCGGCCGGCTCTATGAAATCGATACCGATCCGAGCCGTCTCGATATCGCGCTCATTCATCATTTTCTCGCCGAGTGCTCGCATTGGGCGCGCGGGATTCCAGTCGACACGTTGCAACGCGCAATCGCGCATTCGCTGGTCTTTGGTCTCTATCGCGACGGCAGTCAGATCGGCTTCGCGCGCATCGTCACCGATGAGGCGACCTTCGCCTACCTCACCGACGTTTTCGTCACTGTGCAGGAGCGCAACGCCGGCCTCGGCCAATGGCTGATCGAGGCGATCCTCGCTCATCCGCCGCTTCAGGGACTGCGCCGCTGGATGTTGGTGACGAAGAACGCCAAGAACCTTTATCTGCGCTGCGGTTTTGACGAATTGTGCGAGAAGTTGTCGTATATGGAGCGGTTCGACCCCGCGGTTTACGCATGAGGAGGATGTCGTCATGGCAGCAATGATCACGACTCCGCGTCTGATGGCCGTCGGCGGCGGCGCCCTCGCGGAACTCGCGAGCATCCTCGGGCGGCTCGGGCTTATGAAGCCTCTTATTGTCACCGATCCCTATCTCGCCGGCTCGGGTCATCTCGAGCGCGCGACCGGGTACCTTGATCGGGCGGGCGTGGTGTGGAAAGTGTTTTCGGATACTGTCGCCGACCCGACCACGGCGGTCGTCGAGACCGGGGTTCGGTGTTTTGGCGAGAGTGATTTCGACAGCCTCGTCGCGATCGGCGGCGGTAGCTCGATCGACACGGCTAAGGCAATGTCCGTGCTCACTGCAAATGGCGGAAAAATGCGGGACTACAAGGTTCCCGCCGAAATCCCGAAAGCGGGGCCGCCCGTTGTCGCGATTCCAACGACGGCGGGGACCGGTTCGGAGGTTACGCGGTTCACGGTCATTACCGATAGCGAGACCGACGAGAAGATGCTGATCGCCGGGCTTGCCTGCTGTCCGGTCGCGGCGATTGTTGATTACGAGCTGACGCTGACAATGCCGCTGCGATTGACGGCGGATACCGGGCTCGACAGCCTGACCCATGCGATCGAAGCCTATGTCAGCCGTCGGGCGAGCCCCTTTACGGACGGGCTTGCCAAGAATGCGATGGGGCTGATTGCGCGTCATATTCGCGCTGCCTGCGCCGCGCCGGACAATCGGGCGGCTCGCGAGGCGATGATGCTCGGCGCGACGACGGCAGGCATGGCATTCTCGAACGCGAGCGTCTGTCTCGTGCACGGCATGAGCCGGCCGATCGGCGCGTTTTTCCACGTTCCGCACGGCCTGTCGAACGCGATGCTGCTGCCGGAGATCACTGCCTTTTCGGCCACAGCGGCACTCGAGCGCTATGCCGATTGTGCGCGCGCGATGGGGGTCGCCGAGGAAGGTGAGGGGAGCCAGGCAGCTGTCGCCCGCCTGCTCGACGAGCTGCGTCGACTCAACGAGGATCTGGCAGTGCCCACCCCACGCGCTTGGGGAATCGACGCCGCACGCTACGACGATCTGCTGCCGGTCATGGCGGACCAAGCGCTCGCCTCGGGTTCGCCGGCCAATAACCCGCGCATCCCGTCGAGTGACGAGATCATCGACCTTTACCGGCGTGCATACGGGTAGATCCTGACCCGCCTCCCCGACGGCGATCCGGGGGCCGGCAGCCCTCTCCTGCAATGCCGCAGAAGGGGGCGATCCGTGCGGTGACCGCGGGCGGATGAAGCGAGTTTAGTTTAGTCGAGGTTGACCTGGATCTCGCCGTCGAGAACGCGGACGGGATAGGCCTTCAGATCCTCGGTGGCCGGCGGGTCCAGCACCTTTCCGGTTCGGACATCGAAACGGGCAGCATGCAACGGGCATTCGATAAGATCGCCGTCGAGCCAGCCATCCGACAGGCGGGCATAAGCGTGAGTGCAGATGTTGTCGGTCGCAAAGATGTCGCCGTCGACATCGTAAAGTGCGATCGCGTGACCTGCGACCTCTACCCCCAGAACTTCGCCTTGCCCCAAATCGCTGCGTGCTGCCGCCCGCAGCCAGCCTGACTTCTCAGCGCTCATCGAATGTTTTCGGGGCGGGTACCCCGGCCTTCAGGTCTGGGGAGCAGCCCCGCTGCAACGACGGTGGCTCCCCGGGTTTGCCCGCACGGGGCCTGCGGTGACGCAGAACCTTCGCTCCGGCTTCTCTCGCCGATGTTGCCGGACAGTGTTTGAAGCAAGCCCGTTTCGTTTCTATCCCAAGAGTTGTCTGCAGCCTGCCCCTCAAGAGGTCTGAACTGAGGAGGCACTCGGATGTCGGTCTTAAACTTCCCGGTCAACGTGGTCTCCAGTCGCCTTCCGGCTTAGGCTGATCAGCGTGGGCTTACGGGCTTTAGCCTGGGGTTGCTGACCTTACTTCCCCGAAGCACCCGAAATGGGATGGCATCATCGACCGACGGAGAATGCAAGGCCTCAGGAGCGGGCGAGGATACGAGGGGGACGAGCGAGGAAGGCCGGCAGGTGGTCCCCAAAACCGATGACCGGCTCGTCGTGTTCGGGCTTGCGCTCCGCCCGCCGCGCACGGCGAGCGGAAGGAGTGCCGGGGAACGGCATCACGTTGGAACCGGCCGTGTCGTGGCCGTTGTGCCGCGGACTTTCTCCCGCAGGAGGCCGGCGATCCGCCGCTGCGGCCTCACGGCTGCTGCGTTGACCGGAGCGGGCAGGCCGCCGGGATCGGCCTCGGCGACGGTCTTCATATTGGAGTTCCGCCGCTTCTATTCCCTCGATGATCTGGGAGCGAATTTCCTTGCCGATCAGCTTGACGATGGCGACGACGGCGTTGCCGTCTTGCGGCGTGGCGAACATGAAGGACCGGCCCTCGCGGCCGGCGCGGCCGGTTCGCCCGATGCGATGAACATAGTCCTCGGCGTGCGCCGGCACATCGAAACAGAAAACGTGGCTCAGACCTTCGATATCCAATCCGCGCGCGGCGACATCGCTGGCGACCAGAAGCCGGATGTCGCCATTGCGGAAGCGGTCGAGCGTTTCGGTGCGTTTGGACTGCGGCATATCGCCATGCAGGGTGGCGGCGTCGAACCCGTGCCGGGTCAGCGAACGGAACAGGATGTCGACATCGCGCTTACGGTTGCAAAAGATCAGCGCGTTCTTGACGTCCTCAGAGCGGATCAGGCGCCGCAGCGCTTCGCGTTTGTCCTGCGGATCGACGAGGATCAGCGACTGGATTACGGTCGCCGCCGGCGAGGCCGGCGGGGCAACCGCGATCTCGACGGGATTGCGCAGGAAGGCATCGGCCAGCTTGCGGATTTCGGCCGGCATCGTCGCCGAAAACAGCAGTGTCTGGCGGGTGTCGGGCAGCAGGCCGACGATATGCTCCACATCGGGAATGAACCCCATGTCGAGCATTCGGTCAGCCTCGTCGATCACGAGGATACGGGTATCGGACAACAGGATCTTCCCGCGCCCGTACAGGTCGAGCAGCCGACCCGGCGTTGCGATCAGCACGTCGACGCCGCGATCGAGCTTGCGCTCCTGATCGGCAAAGCTTTCACCGCCGATCAACAGCGCCATCGTCAAGCGATGATATTTGCCGTATAGCTCGAAGGACGCGGCGACTTGGGTTGCGAGTTCGCGCGTCGGTTCGAGGATCAGCGTGCGGGGCATGCGCGCCCTTGTCCGGCCGGCGGCCAGAATGTCTACCATCGGCAGCACAAAGCTCGCGGTCTTGCCGGTTCCGGTTTGCGCGCAGCCGAGAACGTCGCGGCCGCGCCTGACGTGAGGGATCGCCTTTTCCTGGATCGGGGTGGGATTGATATAGCCGGCGTCAGAAACTGCCTGAAGAACTTCAGGCGACAGATCAAGTTCGAAAAAACCCATCGAGAAGTTGTAGCCTAGTTGTAACAATTCGAGTGTTTTTACCTGCCCTTGAGATTGGGGGTGCCGGGATAAATGTCAAACCTTTTCGGCAGGCAAGGGGAGCGTTCCGCAAGGCCGCAGTCTCGTGCTCCTCGAGAATTGTGCTACTTCAGCGGCGCCGGTATTGAGGCCGGGGCGTCATTGGCGGGCCCGCACGTTCATCCTTATGTCGAAAATTGATTCTCCCCTTAGTCAAATCATAGGGGGTCATTTCGACTGTCACCCGATCCCCAGCCAGGATACGAATCCGGTTTTTCTTCATTCGACCGGACGAGTAGGCCAGGGTTTCATGTCCATTGTCGAGTCGTACGCGAAACCGCGCGTCGGGAAGCAGCTCCAGTACGGTACCTTCGAATTCGATCAGATCTTCCTTTGCCAAAGAGATCTCCTGGACGAAGTGGCGAGGGCACCACCATTAAGCCAAAAGGGGTACCCTCGCATAGACATTGCCCTCAGACCGAGCGCAAATTTACCGCCGAGACTCGGCCGCGCTGGCCATGCTCGAGCTCGTAGCTGAGCTTTTGGCCTTCGCGCAGATTGTCCATCCCCGCGCGCTCGACGGCAGAGATGTGAACAAACACATCGGCGCCGCCGCTTTCAGGCTGAATGAAGCCATATCCCTTTTGTACGTTGAACCATTTGACCGTACCGGTCGCCATCAGCAGGAACTCCAAATAGCAGGATAGGACGCCACGCGGACGCGCAGCGCATCGCACGTCGATTGGCTTGGAAGACACGGTCGGGCGATCGCAGACGAGCGCAGGCCGGAAAGCCGAATTCAAACGGGTCGACAAATCTTAGTTAAGGGGCGCGGCGAACTTGCGCAAGTGGTCTCTACACATCGAGATCGCGCGCGAAGCGGGCGTTTTTTTGAATGTATTCGAAGCGCAGCTCGGGCCGTCTGCCCATCAGGGTCTCGACCAGCGCTCTGGCGCGCTCGAATTCTTCGGTCGGCGACTCGATCGCCGCGGGATCAGGCTTCTGCGGCATCGTCACCCGCAATAAGGTGCGCTGCGCGGGGTCCATTGTGGTTGCCTTAAGATAGCGCGCCGGCATTTCGCCGAGGCCTTTGAACCGGCTGACCTCGACCTTGCCGCGTCCGTTGAACACGGTCTGCAGCAGCTCGTCGCGATGCCGGTCGTCGCGCGCATAGTGCGTCACATCCACCTGGGTCAAGCGGTAGAGCGGCGGCAGTGCCAGGAAGAGATGGCCGTTTTCGACCAGTTTCGACATCTCACGGAAGAAGAACGTCATGAGCAGCGAGGCGATATGAGCGCCGTCGACATCTGCATCGGTCATGATAATGACCCGCTCGTAGCGCAACGCCTCTTCCCGGTAATGTGAGCCCGAGCCGGCTCCGAGCGCCAGGATAATGTCGGAGAGCTCTTGATTGGCGCGCATCTTGTCGGCGGACGCGCTCGCCACGTTGAGGATCTTGCCGCGCAACGGCAGGATCGCCTGTGTCTCGCGGTCGCGCGCCTGCTTTGCCGAGCCGCCGGCGCTGTCGCCCTCTACGAGGAAGATTTCGGTGCCGGCGGCACCCTCGCGAGTACAGTCGGCGAGCTTGCCTGGCAGCCGCAGCTTACGGGTTGCGGTCTTGCGCGCGAGTTCGCGTTGCTGCCGGCGCCGCTGACGCTCCTCGGCCCGTTCGGCAATGCGGTCGAGCAGCGCGCGCGCGGCCGCCGGATCGGCGCTCAACCAGTGATCGAAATGGTCCTTAACGGCGCCCTCGACGAGCCTTGCCGCCTCGGTGGAGGCCAGTCGCTCTTTTGTCTGCCCCTGGAACTGCGGGTCGCGGATAAACAGCGACAGCAAAATGGCCGCACCGGTCGTGACGTCCTCGCCCGTCGCCTGCGCGATGCGGCGATTGCCGACGAGCTCGCCATATCCTTTGACCGCCCGCAAAAGAGCGCCGCGCAGCCCGGTCTCATGGGAGCCGCCCTCGGGGGTCGGAATCGTGTTGCAGTAAGAGTGGCTGAACGCCTCCTCCTCGTCCTCGGGCCAGGCGACCGCCCATTCGACGCTGCCGCCCTCGGGAAAATCGACCTTCCCGAGAAATGGACGCGGGGTCAGCATCGCGCGCCCGTCGAGGCTGGCTGACAGAAAATCGCCGAGCCCGCCTGGAAAGTGCAGCCTGGCTTCCGCCGGAACGCCCTCCGGCCGCGGTATCGACGGATCGCAGGTCCAACGCAGTTCGAGACCGCGGAAGAGATAGGCCTTAGACCGCGCCATGCGGTAAAGCATCGCCGGGCGGAACCTGAGATCGCTGAAGATCTCCGGATCGGGATGGAAGCGCACCGCGGTACCCCGCCGGTTTTGCACCGGTCCGCGATCAAGGACCCGGCTTTGCGGTATGCCGCGGCGGTAGCTTTGGCTCCACAACCGCCGGTCGCGGGCGATCTCGACCTCGAATTCGTCGGACAACGCGTTGACGACGCACACTCCCACACCGTGAAGCCCCCCCGAAGTCCTGTACGCCTCGCCGCCGAACTTGCCACCCGAGTGCAATGTCGTGAGGATGACTTCGAGGGCTGATTTGCCCCGGAACCGGGGATGCGGATCGACCGGAATGCCGCGGCCGTTATCGCGGATCGTCACCCAGTTGCCGGCGTCGAGCTCGATCTCGATTCGCGTGGCATGGCCGGCCACCGCCTCGTCCATCGCGTTGTCGAGGATTTCGGCGACGAGGTGATGCAATCCGCGCTCGTCGGTGCCGCCGACATACATGCCGGGTCGGCGCCTGACCGGCTCGAGACCTTCGAGAACCTCGATGTCTTTAGCGGAGTAGCTGTCGATGGTTTTAAGCAGCGGGGTGTCGAAGAGATCGGCCATGCCGCGAATATAAGGAAGGTGGCGTTCGGCGCAAGCAGCATTCAGTATGACCTCCGCCGGAGGCCACTAGATGTGGGAGCGGGTTGTTGACGCGTCGGGCAAATTGTGCGGTGCGGTCCGTCGGTCGCGAGGGAACTCTCGCGCACACCCGGACTTTACGCTTATGATGACCGCGATGATGACGATGACGAACGAGCGTAAGATCTGGGAAGCCGCGCTGCTCCTTGTGCGTCGGCATGGCGCGGCCGCCGCGGAAATTGCGCAGCGCGAGGCCCAGCGTCTACGGGGCGGCGACGACGAGCTCACCTGTGTGGTGTGGTGCTGGATTGCGCGCTCCACCGCGGAATTGTTGCGCCCGGTTCCGGGCGACGGCGAGCGGGTGCACTGATCCTCCTCGGGCCACGGGCGTCCCGTCCCTTCACTCCGGCCCACCAGGTCCCGATATCTGCTTTGTTGGTGTCCTCAATCCGAGAGGGAAAGGGTATGGCAGAGGGTTTTTGGGGGCGAATCGGTGGCCGCGGGCATCCGGGAGCGAAGGAGTTCGTGGTCACGTTCAGCGATGCGGAGTGGCGGCGCAAGCTCTCGCCGGCGCAACACCACGTGCTGCGGGAGCACGGGACGGAACGCGCCGGGTCGAGCCCGCTCGACAAGGAATACGGTGCCGGTCTCTATCACTGCGCCGGCTGCGGCCAGCCGCTCTTCACGTCGGACACCAAATTCAACAGCGGCACCGGTTGGCCGAGCTTCTGGGCGCCTCTCGACGGTGCAGTGGAGACAGAAACAGACCGCAGTTTTTTTACGACACGAACCGAGGTTCACTGCAGCCGCTGTGGCGGCCACCTCGGCCATGTGTTCGACGATGGACCGCAGCCCACTGGTCAGCGCTATTGCATGAATGGCGTCTCACTTGACTTCCATGGCGGCGAAAAACCTCCGCAAGACATGGCCCGCGAAACGTCAGAGCCGGGCCCCTGAGGCTCGCGTCGCCTCTTTGGGGTCCCGGAGGGTAATCGCACCGCCTCTCGCGGCGTGGCCATTCCGCTGCTGTGCGGCTGCCCGGCCGTCCGCTTGATCCGGCGACGATATCTGCAAAATCAGATTATCCCTCAGGTAGACTAATCGGTCAGACCGGCAAGCCCGGTCGGGCGCGCGCTTGAGTCGCGAAGTTGCGGGCGGGTCAGAATCTCGAGCACCCGGCGCCGCTCCTCGTCCCCGGCGCCAGACCGCCGCGCCCGCTCAGCGGGACCGGGGCTCGAGTTGGCGCGGGTACTCGCGGCACCAAACGATGAGCCGACTTATGCCCGGCCGCAGCGGAGCCGAGCGTCATCGGCGCGCCGCGAGACGGCCTCACGGTTTCATCACCGGCCGCCGTCAAGCAGGCATTCGCGCGTCAGAGGCTCGATTACTCGCTTGTCACCGCCGCCAAACGCAGCCTTCCGCTTACAGCAACCGGCACGAATAGGAGCGTTGACGTGCCGCTGTATCCGAGCGCTCGGCGGCGAAACATATTTGCGTGCCGGTGTAGCCAGTGCCACCCACGCGACAGACCCGAGGCCCAATGCGATACCGAAGGTCGGGCGTAATCCAGTTGAATTGCGCAACCGTGTTGTTGTTGAGGTCGGTGAAGAGCTCCCGTAGCGGCGCGTAATTTAAACGCGGCAGGTGCATGGATGGCGGCAAAACCCATAAGAGCCAGCTCAGCCAAGTAGAAGCAGAACGTGGGTACTCCCAGAGAAGTACTTATGAGGAGGGCTCCGTTAGTCCATGTTTTCCGCTGCGCTGCGCATGCAACCATTCTATAAACGGTCGGGATGACCAACGCGGACACTATCTGGCCGGTAACGCATGGAGCCTTCGTGGACACGGCGTGATTCGTCCCCAGACGCCGGGGGAGACATCGGGGAGCGATCGAACTCCGTATCCCTTCAACCGATGATCGGTCGTGGGTCCTCTCTTTGCCGTTCGATTACTTCGCAAAGCGCGCCCGGTCCGGTTAAAGCACCCAACAACATCGCAGGACCAACTAGCAAATCAGGAGCAAGAAAACGTAAACGCATAGAGGCGACGACTATCTTACCAAAAGTGGTAGGGTATGGACTGCGTTTTACGAAAAAGATCATGAATCTGGCCGGGCTTGACATTGGACGCGCAAAGGATGATCGATATTTGCCAGAGCTTCGGTACACGCTGCGTCTAGACCGACGGCTTACCAAAGTGCTCGACCCAGAGTTGCAGAATATCACTTCCTGGTCTACCGCTAATCGTCATGCCGCGGCAGCAGCACTGACGTCTGGCGAGCTCGGAAAATCTTGGAAGCAGCTTCCAGGCGGACACAAATGGCTCAATTATTTTCCGATTTATGAAGAACTGCTCGGTCATCTTAGGGATAGAGCGCCGAAGATCCTTGAGATCGGGGTCTATAAAGGAGCATCCCTGAAGCTCTGGTCCGGTTATTTTGGCGAAGGCACTACAATTGTTGGTATCGATATCCAACCCGCATGCAAAAGATACGAAGATCCAGATAACAACATATTCGTCCGCATCGGTTCACAAGCCGACCGGGCTTTCCTGCGTGCGCTGATCGATGAGTTTGGCCCATTCGACGCCATTCTTGATGATGGTAGCCATGTGTCTGGCGATCAGATCGCGAGCTTTAATGCCCTATTTAAGGACGGGCTGCGGACCGGCGGCGTCTACTTGGTAGAAGATTTGGAATGCTATTTTTGGCCTGCTGATTCAACGGGCCGAAAACAACCTTATTCATTCATTGATTTCGCGGCGCATCTGGCAAAAATGATGCACATGCAATACAATAAATATCAATATGAAGACTTCAACATCTCCAATCCTGAAGTCCCGGCAACATATCAGGTGCCATTCATCACGAAGGTCCTCGGCAGCATCAGGATCTATGATTCGATTGTCAGCCTTCAGAAGTCCCTGAATACGATACCAATTACTCAACGCCTGTGACGTGATATGGCCTGACCGATCCCGGCTTCACGGCAACTCCCTGTTGGGCGTGGGAACGCGATGGCCTTAGAAGCGGCATGAGGATGGAGGAGTCGGACCGCGAGTTGTTCCTCAAATGATCGGGCGACGCGCCGATCCTATTGTTGGGCCCGCCATGCCCCTCTGCCGGCGCGGTGGCGGCCCAGTCCGGTGTAGGTTGGTTCGAAGAGGAATTCATCCATTCTTGGATGGCGATGCTTCATCAAAGGTCGGTCATCGGAAGCGAGTTCGGGGTTTACTGCCCATGACCTATTCCGATCATTGATCCTCGGCTTCAGTGGTTTCAGCGGCTCTCCACTTTTGATTTTTTCTGTATGCAATGCATGATGCATGCGACGGCAACGGCGAAGATCTTGGCACCGGCCCAGTGTTGTTCGACGACACCCTAGCCTTTCGGCTGACGTCGACGCGGACCGTGTCCGGCGTTTTTTAGGGGGAAGCAACAGTCCCCACAGCCTCGGTTTTTGCCGGTTCAACTTTGGCGAGGAGTCGACTGCTGCGCGGTAAGGGATCGCTCGCCGCAGGCGCCGGGTGAGTCGGGGGTCACGCGCCAACATCAGCCGAGTTCAGCGAATTCCGAGCGATCTCTTGGGATTTGATACCGGCGTGCTCGCAGCTTCTGCGCGATGCAACTGGGAATTGCCACCCTACAGTGAAACAAGCGTCACGGCTGACTTGGCTACCACCACCCGCGGGCGGCGGCCTGCTAGTAGGTCGAGAAACGATAGCAGGAGGACCGGACGCCAGTAACGGAGCAGTAGGAGAGAGTGAGCCCTGTCCTAAGGTATTGGAGCTACCGCCGGATTATTGAGATCCGAAAAGCAGCGAATCCGATGAGTTCAAGATCGTCCCAGATTCAAGATCGTCCCAGAAGTGTGAACTAGCTTAGAGTAGACTGGCACGGCATCCATCCCGAGCAGATTAATCTTAGGAAGACGGAATTCTCCCTATGGCTAAATACGAGAGCTCGGATGCCGGATGAGTTGGTGAGCTGGAGGGACAGCAGCAAGACCGCGCCGGATAACGCCCGCTCGCAGTTTTCCGGACCCCAGATTAACTCTGCCAAAGGGCGGCGGCGCCCTGCGCGGGATCGGCGAGACCTTTGCCGCCAACCTCGTAGGAAAGAGACGGAGCCCCAGTGGCCAGGTCTAGGGGATGGAGACCGTCAGCGCGCCGGTTCCAGTCACGACTCGGGTGGCGGCAACGGCCCCTTCCGTTTCGGCTGGCACCTCTCGCTGCCTGCGATCACAAAGCGCAATGGACAAAAGGCGTTCCGCGTTACGACGGGGCGTTGAATCGCCGAGCAATGGTACCTTATTGTCGCGTATCCATAAATGCCCGAGCAGCGGCATGTCGCGGCCGTATCATTACACTGGCCCCAAGGCCGATTCGATTGCTTGCCGGATGCTCTGATGGGTGCCGCAGCGGCAGATGTTGCCGGACGTCTCGTCGCTGATCTGCTGGTCGGTCGGAAGTGCACCGCGCCACGAAGGCGGCATTTGCCGGTGGGCGCCGATCGTGTGATCGACGTCGCTAGTGCTGATCTGTGGCATGAAAGTCTCTTGTCTTACTGCAGCGCGCGGTAACCCGGGTCATTTCTTCAGCGTATTGAGATAGGCGATGACATTCTGCCGATCTGTCTCATTCGGGAGATTGACGAACATCCGGGCCCCGTGGATGAATTCGCCCGGGTTAGCGAGGAATTTGTCAAGGTTAGCGTCGTCCCAGATGATGTTCGCATCCTTCAGGGCGGGGGAGAAGCTGAACCCCGGAACCGAGCCGCTCTTGCTGCCGACGATGCCGGCGAGCGACGGCCCGATTTTGTTCTCGCCGGGAGCCGTCGGATGACATGATACGCAGCGGGCGGCGTAAACAGCCTGGCCGGCTGCCGGGTCGCCGGCAGCCAACGCCGTCGATGAGACGAGGAGAGTTTGGATCAGCAGTAGACTTGCTGTGCTCGGCGATTGTTTCATACGTGACACCCAGTCGATGTTTGATGGCCGCCTCTTGCCGAGGCGCACAATGACCCGGCCTAAACTTGCCGCACGGAGCATAGGCGTTCGGCTCTCGGTAATAACCGGGACGACAGGCGGATGTTCCCGACGTACTTTGCCACGCGCCGACGACAGGCTGGCGATCCGGCTGAACGGGTAGGGCTCGCGCTGAAGGGGGAATTGCCGCCATAATGCGCGCACCGGCCAGATCTTAGGCATGCAGTCCCATTCCTTCTCCTACTGCATCGGCTGGACCGTGCGTCCGGATAAGGGCGTAGGTTGTAGCGGGACAATTGGCTTGCCGTCGCTCCGGTCTGAGTTAAGTATCGGCACTCAAGCGAAATTAACCCGCTAAA
>JAFMSA010000292.1 GCA_017353855.1 Alphaproteobacteria bacterium | reverse complement strand
GTCTAGCTCAACCAGCATCACTGGCTGGCGATCCGGATGCGCGAAGAGGGCATCGATTTCCACCAGACCACCAATGCCTTCCTGAGGTGCGGCAACCCGGCGCGGTTGCAAGAACTGACGGCTCGCGATCTCCTGCAATGCGGCCAGAAATGGCTCGCCGCGTTCACCCCGTTCATCACCGATGCGCAGCGCCGGCGGGCCGGCTGCCAGCATCGTCCGTTCTTCGCGCAGGTCGAGTATTGCGACAACCTGATCTTCCACCGCCGGGCAGCGGTGGAGGAACTCACGCAACGGCTTCTGGACCTGAACCGAAACAGCACGGCGCGGGCTCGCTGACGGCGCTGCCGATCGTCGAGACGCTGGAGTACTCGATCGTCGTCGCCGCCACCGCCTCGGAGCCGGCTCGCCCGCGTCCGCCCGGGCGCGAGGCGTATCCGGGCGACGTCTTCTATTTGCATGCGGGCAACCAAAGAAGATCACCACGATTTGCGGGCGCAAAATAACCAAAGAATACAAGGGCAAATTGCAGTCGGTCATCGAAGATCTCGACCTGCCCAATCCCGTGATCCGCAGTCACGACGGCCACGGTTTTGCCAAGCAGTACGTCCGCGACGGCCGAACACTGAGAACCGAGCCGGCCACGAACAACGTGTGTGACTACGGCGTCAATAAAGGCGTCGAGAACCTTCCGCAATTCCGCGACACAATGTCGGCCATTATCGACAACTACCACAACGTCCAACAAGACGTCCTGGAAACCTTCATTGACCGCGGTCAACTGCGCAAGCTCGCCGAGCCCTCGGTTCTTCGCAACGGCAGGCGGATCCCCGGCCTCAAGCTGGACCACCCCCGGCAACTCGCCGTGATGCACGCCCTGGTGCGCTTCGCCAATGCCGCGGCCGGCGGCCAGTTCACCACCGCCGATCTCTACGCCCCGGCACTCGAGGCCCCGGGCAAGACGGCGGCCTGGCTTCGTTTCGCTACGACTCCTCGAAGCTACGCGCCGAAGGATTGGTCGCAAGGGCTACGCGATTTGCGTCGCCTTCCTCAAGCTGTTCAAAAAATCTACGCTCCGCTGACGGCGGGACTGCTGGCGCCGTTTTCCGGGGACCGCGTCTTGCCGAAAGAGAAACGCTGCGGACTCGACCGCCTCTATGAGCGCGTTTGCGACGACTTGGATGCGCTGCTGGGCGGTGTTGGCCTCAAGCTCGCCGAGTGAACCGCCGCAACGAGAACAAAATTCTCGTTCCGGCCTATATAACGGCGACTACGGCAATAACCCCACCTACGCGCTGCGCCGTCTCAAGCGTGATTATCCTGAACTGGCAGCAAAAGTGATCGCCGGGGAGCTGTCTGCTGACGCCGCCGCCATCGAAGCCCGCATCCGCAAGCGGCTTACTGAGTTCCGTGCTCCTTTGGCTTTCTCATGTGTTGCAGCAGTTCACCGGCCCTGCACTCAGCATGCAGTCGGATCTCGCAGCATTGCCGCTCGGCGTTGAAGCAATTCCCGAGGCGGATGCGCATTCAGGAGGGCACCCTCCCGAAAGTTACCCGTGAAAGCGCGGCAACTGACGCCGGTCTCTCGGAGGGTGCCGCTGGGGTCGGCCTCGGCGAACTCCTCGCCGACCGATTTCGGTGGCGCCATCAGCAGCGTACCGGCCGCGCGGCCTGCAGCACATTGGGCATCGGCGAAGAAAGCACTGCGCATCGCCGACCAAAGAATGAATTTGCGGCAGCGGTCGCTCCAGCGCCTAGGGAGGCTGTGGCATTTATGTGACCCGTGCCGGCCCGTGGAGAACCGCTCACAAAAAACGCACGTTAAGAGAGAGAGCCGCGACTTCCCCCCGCGGCTCTCAAAAACCTCAATCGACTTCACTTTAGGCCCCGCTTTGGTTTGGGCGGGGTTTTTTTCCCCCGCCCGCCGCTCCCGTGAGGAGAAGTGCGAAGCCGCCGCTCAATTTCTACAAGTGATAACGCTGGTGTGGCCAGTAAAGGCTACGATGCCGCGTCGTGGTACGGGCAGGTGACGCGGCATCCCGAGGAGGCGGGAGGGACACCGCGTCGTTTCGCCAGACGTGCCTGCAAACAAAGCACGTCTCCGTTTTGAACAACCTGGGGATTTGTTCTAACGCCCCCTAATTGCCTTAAACGCGTGGTGGCCCCGACGGTTCCGGTAGACCTTACAAATGTCGGGTAAGTCCCCGGCCGCAACCGACGGACAGCAGCGCCGTTGGCGAAATATGGCGGACGTCGGTGTTTCGAACTCGTGCAGCTCCGCGAGAGGGCAAAAGCCGTGGCGAGGAGGCCAGGCGTCTAAGGTACGAGCAGCGAGCAATATTGGAGCATATTCGCGCCCGGATGACGATGGTGAGAGCGGTAAGGGAGCAGCTTCGCGACTTCTTGCGGCAATGCAGGAGCGGCGGCGGCTGAATCGCGATCCTTGCCGGCGGCGGGGGTTCCGGGGATGAGGTCGAGGAGGCTTTGAGCCGCGCCGCTAGGCGGGTCTGCCGGGCTTGAGCTTTGCGCCCGCATCGGTCCGGTTGTTGGCGATGATCTGACGGAACCATGGCAGCAGCTACCGTCGGGCTTTTATTTCCTTTGAAACTAAAACCCGTGCAACAGATCGCCGTAGCGCAAAAATTCGCCCAAGCGCGCTCGCTGCATGCATCAGTCCGAAACCTCGACCTAAGCCCGTGCGCATTCAGATGGCCCCGGCCCATCCGGCGCAGCAACATCAAGAACGCCATGTTCGAGAGCGGCCGGCCAGCCCGGCCCCCGGGAAACACGAAATCGCCGTCGCGGATCTCCTGCATTGCTTCGAGGATCGCAATGGCCGCCTCGTTGAGAGGCACTCTGTGCTCACGGCCTCCCTTCCTACGGTCGGCCGGGATTGCCCACAGGCGCTCCCTTGAGGTCAATTTCCGCCCATGTTGCGCCGATCGCTTCGCCGGTCCTGGCTACGCACAGTATCGCGAAATCAAAGCCGCGCGCGGCGGCACCTTCCTGCCGCCGCAGCTCGACCCTGAAGGTGCCGATCTCGGGATAGGGCAGGGCAGCGTAATGCTCGACCCGCCGCACCTTCGATTTGTTCCGCAACAGGTTCTCGAGATGGCCCCAAGAAATGAGCAACGCTGTTTGTCGCGACTGTGAGTGCCCCGTGGGCCCTCAGTCCGGGCATTACTATACATTGCGCGAGGATCCTTGGCGCTCGATCGCCGACGCGGACGACTTCCTCTGTCTCGATTGCTGCGCGAAGCGGCTCGGGCGACCGCTGACCGAGGACATTTCTGGCGCTGCCGTCCGAAATCATCGCCCGCTTTGCCGGCGAAGAGGTCGAACCGGCGGCAGCGGAGGAACGCCAGTGGCAGCTTAATCATATTTCCCCCACCGGGGAGCTGCGTCCAGATGGAATAAAGTTAATTAGCCGAAACTGATATCCAACTAAAATCCTGGACAATCAGTAGATTGTGCTTCGACAAACACACTAGCCCTTGCGCGTACAAACCTTCGACACTTACTCGATGTCGACCGTCAGTTGCGGATCGAAATGTGGATTTTCATTGATGCCGTCTCGAGCGTAACCGCGCGGGTTGCACAGCACGCGTGTGCCATGCACAGCGTAGTCAAAGCTATCGTGCAGATGGCCATGCACCCATAACCGGGCGTGGCCACCAGCGAGTAACTGCTCAGCATCGGAGACGAAATTAGGATTCAACGGCGAACAGGCGAAGCGCGCTGGCACACTTCGCAATGATGGCGCGTGATGCGTCACAACGACCGTCGGGCCGGCAAAAGGCAGTGCCAACTGCGCCCGCAACCACTGCGCATTACAGGCAAAAAGAGTGGCGCAGTCCTGCGGCGTGAACAATCGCCCCTCGTTTCCCGGTTCGGCGCGGATGCGGCTGAAATCGCGGTTGAACTGCCGAGACTGGAGCATTGCCTCCTGCTGCGCCGCCCCGCTGCCGGCAGCGAGAAAATCCGTCCACAGCGTACTGCCGAGAAATCGGATTCCGTCCAGCACCAGACGGTCGTTGTCAAGCACATGCACCGTCGTGCCTTGCGCGAGTTGCCTCAACTCCTGCACTGTCTCTTGCAGGCTGGAGCCGTAAAATTCGTGGTTGCCCGGCACCAGTACCACCGGTTTTTTTAAGCCTCGCGCCCAAGCAATGGCCTCCGGCGGGCGGGCAATGTCACCCGCCAGTACCACCACATCAGCGTCAGTGCGCGGCGGCGCAAAAGGGTGCACGCTCAAGTGCAGGTCGGAAATGATATGCAGCTTCATGTCGCAATTTTTCTTGCACGTGCCCAGTCTTCGTATTCGTTACAAATCGGCGTCGTGGCTACAGCATCCCTCGCAACTTATCGTCACGTTGGAAACCGATATTCGTCATATGCCGACGGCTTCGAGGTCAGGATCGCGTTTCTGACCGGCTTGGGCAACCGTAAATCGCCGTCGCAGCGAACAAACGGGGAGCAAAGTCAGCGAGTTGACGGCGGCCCAACGCTGAAACATGCCGCTTTGCCGGTGCTGAGACATACCTTTCCCCTCATCGCTCGGTAGACGCGACCGCAGTGCCGGTCATGCCGGAGCGGGCGGTGCCCGCAGCGTGGCGATCAGCCTCAGGATGTCGCCGAACATTTGTCGAAGCACCGCGACCTCGGCCGTCTGGAACGTGACGTGGCGCCCGTGGCTGACGACCTTGGCGCCGATCTTGATCAGCTTCTCGCGCAGGCTGGTCAGCGACCACGGTCCGCCGCCTTCGGCGTCGCCAGCGTCCCCATGAAATTACCAAGATTGCTATACCCGCGCGTCGGGGTTCATCGTGACCAACCTGGCACGGATCGTCACCAACGGGGCACGGCGGAGCAGTGGATCAAGGAAGGCAAGGATGCGATCAAGTGGACACGGCTGTCCTGCCGCACCTTCGCCGCCAATGCCGCCCGCCGCCAGCTTCATGCCCTGGCCTACACTCGCCCGCATGCCACTCGACCTTGGCCACGACGCGGCGGGGTTTGTTCCAACTCTGGCTGGCGTAATATCGGCGCACTTCGTGTGGTGGTCGTCCGACGGGGCGCTTGAGCAGGTAGGCGATCCTCTCCTGCAAAACCCGATTGGCCGGCAGCCGGATCGTGTAGCCCGCACCCTCCGCTTCGAGGAACGCGTACACCTCGGGGTTTGCGAAGGCGGCGTCGCCCCGGAAGCGGAGGCGCCTTACGGTGCTCCGGTAGCGGTCAATCACCGGCTCCAGAACTGAGCGCCAGTCGGCGGCTGTGCACGTTGCCCGGCCGCAGGGCGCAGCGCTCGACATCGCCGAACTGGTTGAACACGAACAGAGGCTGGTAGCAGGTGCAGCCGAAATGCCCGTTGTAGGCGCTGCCCTCCTGCTCGCCGTAGGTCGGGCCACTCGCTCGAATCCATGTCGAGCACGATGATCCTGGGCGGTCGCCGTTGCTGCATCTTGTCAACCCATTGGGCCGGACGGATCGGCGAGCGCGGCCAAGGTTCTGCGGCCGGCTCAGCCACTTTGTCTCGAAGCGGCCCATCTGGCTGGCCGAGGCGGCAGAGCCCGCTATCGCTTGGTCGCGACCAGCCAGCGCATCGCGGGGTCGTGGCATAATCGCTCGGCGTCGTTCACGTGCTCGCAGCCCGCCAGCAGCCCGAACACCGATTGGCGCAGCAAGCCAGCAAGCCAGTGAGCCGGTGCCGAACGTTCTTGCCGGTGCGCGCTCCGCCAACGCTTCGGCACCGGTGTCGGTCAGGTCGAGCGTGTCATCCAACTCGCGGTAAGCCAGCAGCCCGGCATCGGAGGTGATCGTCGAGCCAACGAAATTGCAGCATCAGCCGACGGTCGAAATCCAGCCTCAG
>JAFMSA010000871.1 GCA_017353855.1 Alphaproteobacteria bacterium | reverse complement strand
CCGTCGACGCAGCCCGCGCTCTCGGCGCTCGAACATCGGGCCCTGACGACGGCGAACGTCGTGATCTTTGATCGCGCTCTCGGCGCGCAGGTTGCACAATTCCTGCCGCTGAGCGGCTACGCGGAGCCGGCGGCGCCGGGCGAGGGCCCGTGTGACCCGGCCATGGAGCGATGCCTGCGCTTTGTGCGCGAGGGGTGGAGTGTCGCTCGACTGGTCGAACCGGGCAGCGGACGCGGCGGCATCATCGGCCGGCTCTGCGAGCGGTTGCTGAGGGTCGCCAAACCCGGGGCGGCGCCCGTATCGATCTTCGCCAATGCGAGCGGCCGCTACAACCGGTGCGAGGTTGAACTGGGCGAGTTGTCCGACGTCATGGAGTGCGCTCCGTTTCGGCTGGCGGCGGCCTTGACGATCGTGGTCGGCGCAATAAGCGCGACCGGCAGCCCGGGTTTGCCGGTGGCCTCGACCAATGGTCTGGCAGGCTGAGCGGTGATGAGCCGGAAACGCCCGATTTCATGAGAATTGCGGCTGTCGTGACGCTGTTGCTCGGCCCACCGCGGCGTTTCGGCTTTGCCCATACGCACCACTAGGCACGGCCCGGCGAGAAGACCTGCCGCCAACCGGGAACGCCGCCCAGCGGTTCGGCGGTGAGTACCGCGCGCATAATTGCACGAGCGACACAGTCTGCGGCGGCGTTGCCGAGCCTCAGCAGTTCGGCCGGTCCGGCCGCCGGCCCGGGGCCCGTGGACAGCGCGAACACGGTGTCGCCATCGAACGGCGTGTGCGCCGGCCGGATTGCGCGCGCGAGGCCATCCTGCGCCATCATCGCGAGCCGGCGGCAGCCGCGCTTGTCGAGCGCGGCGTCGGTCGCCACCACCGCGAGGGTCGTGTTCGCCGCGGGCAGCGCCGCACCGCAACCCGAAAGGTCTTCGAGGTCGAAGCCGGCGCCGGGGATCGCCGGTTGCGGATCGATCTCCTCGGCAAGCGCCAGATCGGCCGCCCAGAAACGCCCGCAGTCCGGCCGCACCGTGGCGCCCCAACTGTTGACCGCAACAATCGCCCCGACCGTGGCGCCTTGCGCCAGACGCAGCGAGGCACTGCCCACACCTCCCTTCAGCCTGCCCGCCGTCGCCCCGAGCCCCGCCCCGGCATTGCCCAGCGCAAACCCTTTCGCGGCGGCGCTCACCGCGGCGCGCCCGAGGACGCGATAGGGCGGCTCTCCCGTCCACCGCCGCCGGCCGGGGAAATTGAGGTCGAAGAGGATCGCCGCCGGAACGATCGGCACTCTGACGGCGGCAGACCCGATCGTCGATCCGACCGGAAAACCGCGGCCCGCATCGGCGAGCCAAGCCATCACGCCGGCAGCAGCATCGAGGCCAAAAGCCGAGCCGCCGGACAGCACGACCGCATCGACGCGATCGACCAGTGTTTCGGGAGCGAGCAGCTCGCTCTCGCGGCTGCCCGGGGCTCCGCCGCGCACGTCGACCGACGCCACGGCCGGATGTTCGGCCAGCACGACGGTTGTCCCCGTAACCTCCTCGCGATGCTCCACCTGCCCGACGAGGATGCCGGACACGTCGGTGATCAGGTTGCGCGGGCCACTTGCGGCCATCATGATCTCCTGCTGACGATCGCCGCCCTTCAGGCGGCGGAGGAAGGCCGGTCGGGCAATAAGCCGAAACCGGTGGAACAAACCGTTGAAAATCTCCCGCACCTGACCGATCGTTGCCGCATGCTGGAAAACCGCCCGCGCCGTAAAGCTCAAGCTCGACGTGCCGTCTGCAAACGGCATGGGCCGCGCCGCGGCGGATATACCAAGCAGGTGCCCAACCGCTATCTGCATGTGTTTTGCTGGACCGTATCCT
>JAFMSA010000291.1:4557-5868 GCA_017353855.1 Alphaproteobacteria bacterium | reverse complement strand
TAACAAAATTATGGTAACACAATTGTCACTAGAAAACCAGACGAAACG
This sequence comes from Alphaproteobacteria bacterium, assembly GCA_017353855.1. Classification (GTDB taxonomy): domain Bacteria; phylum Pseudomonadota; class Alphaproteobacteria; order ATCC43930; family CGMCC-115725; genus AP-15. Next base: position 5,820 of record JAFMSA010000291.1, on the reverse strand, counting down.
TGCTAGCATTCACACTGCACATCGTGCTCACATTGCTTCCATCGCGGCGTTGCAAAGGCGCCATAAAGAATGCGCGCAATAACGAATACACGGAATCCTCTTCGCGCTCGGTGCTGCGCTAGTGCAACTCCGTCTCTGCGCGGTCCGGGCTTTGTCGGCGAGGAAGACCTCTATTATGCCTGATGCATCAATAAGCGAGGTGATCCGCGAGCTGCGCACGATAAGCGACGCACTGACGCGCGTACTTGAGACATGCGGGTCAGTTCCGAAGGAGTTTAGAACCGCCGCAGCGGCACTGCAAACGACACTGCGTGAACTCGATATTGGCGAGGCCGCCACGGCCGCTACTGAGGACGACCGTGCTGCATTGCTACAGATGCGCACCGGCATGCGCACCATGCTGGAGAGGACGGGCGCAATGGTCGCTATGGCTTCGGTGCGCCCTCGGCAGAGATAGGGGAACAGGATGATGAGACCCAACAGCAACCGCCAATTTTCGTGATCCGAGTCTAACGTTCCACGTTTGGCCGCGGCCCAGCCGGACCCTTCGGGAATGGCGCCGCAAAACCAGGCAGTCGGGCATAGGAGCGTGGTGCCTCGATGGCTTCAGACTTGAACTCCGAATTTCTCGTGGGGGATGGTGAGACCAGGGCGCTGATCCGCGCGACGGACTGGTCGAGCACGCCGCTGGGCCCGCTGGAGCGCTGGTCGCCGAGCCTGCGCATGATGGTCACGTTGCTGCTCGCCAACCGGTTTCCGCTACTTCTGTGGTGGGGGCCCGAATACATCTCGATCTACAATGACGCCTATCGGCCTATCCTCGGCACCAAGCACCCGAGAGCTATGGGACAGCCCGTACGCGAATGCTGGTCGGAAATCTGGCATGTCCTGAAGCCGCTGATCGACACCCCGTTCTCGGGCGGCCCCGGGACCTGGATGGAAGACCTCGAACTGGAGATAAATCGAAACGACTTCGTCGAAGAGACTCATTTCACCGTCGCCTTCAGCCCGGTTCCCGACGACACGGCTCCGCGCGGGATCGGCGGCGTGCTGGCGACGGTGCACGAGATCACGGAGAAAATCATCGGCGAGCGGCGGGTCGTCGCGCTTCGCGATCTGGGCGCCCGCATGGCAGAGGCAAAAACCGCGGAGGACGCCTGCGCCGCGGCTGCCGCGGTCCTAGGAGCCCATCCGCACTCGGTGCCGTTCGCGCTGCTGTATCTGGTCGACATGGAGAGCCGGTTGGCACGACTGGCCGGCACG
>JAFMSA010000291.1:0-4547 GCA_017353855.1 Alphaproteobacteria bacterium | reverse complement strand
GGAGCCGAGCCGGGCCGGTCTGTTAGCCCGCCGACAATCGCGCTTGGTGGTGGCCGGCCCGTAGCCGGTTGGCCGCTCGACGAGGCGAGCCGCACGGGAGAGTTGGTGGTCGTCGACGACCTGAGCAGCCGGTTCCCCGAGGTGCCGCCCGGCCCTTGGTCGGCCCCGCCGCAGCGCGGCATCGTGGTTCCGATACGATCGAGCAAAGTCGACCATCTCGCAGGTTTTCTCGTCGCCGGCGTCAGCGCACGTCTGCGGCTGGATGATCTCTACCGCACTTTCTTCGATCTGATCGCGACGCAGATCGCAACCAGTATCGCCAATGCACGCGCCCATGAAGAGGAGCGCCGGCGGGCGGAGGCACTGGCCGAGATTGATCGCGCCAAGACCGCTTTCTTTTCCAATGTCAGCCATGAGTTCCGGACGCCACTGACCCTGATCCTTGCGTCGCTCGAGGACCTGCTGGCAAAGCAGCCTCGAGGTCTCGCACGCGACGTACAGGGGCTCGGAGCGGTGGCGCATCGCAACAGCCTGCGTCTTCTGAAACTGGTCAATACGCTGCTGGATTTTTCCCGCATCGAGGCCGGGCGCGTGCAAGCGTCCTATGAACCAATCGAGCTGGCGACCGTGACCGCCGAGACGGTCAGCAACTTCCGATCTGCCTGCGAGCGGGCGGGCCTCGCCCTGAACCTCGACTGCGAGCCGCTGGGCAAGCCGGTCTATGTCGACCGCGAGATGTGGGAGAAGATCGTTCTCAACCTGGTCAGCAACGCATTCAAGTACACCCACTCCGGGGCGATCTCGGTAACACTTCGTTGCGACGCCAACGACGCCTGTCTCGCCGTGGCCGATACCGGCATCGGCATTTCCGAGGAAGAGATCCCGAGGCTTTTCGAGCGTTTCCACCGCGTCGAGGGGGCCAATGGCCGTACCCATGAAGGGACCGGCATCGGGCTCGCCCTGGTGCAGGAGCTGGTCAGGCTGCACGGCGGTTCGGTGGCGGTGCAGAGCGCACCTGGCAGGGGCAGCACGTTCACGGTGCATGTGCCCCTGGGCACTGCTCACCTGCCGCGCGAACGGATCAGGGCCAGCCCGATACTCCCTTCGACAGCCATCGCAGTGCGCTCGTACGTGGAGGAAGCGCTGCGCTGGCTGCCGTCGGACGGAACCGACGCATTGCGCGGCGAGTTCGGCATCGACCGCGGGCTGCTCGAGGACCGCCAGGCTGCTGCCGTCATGCCGATGGCGGACGGGGAATGCGCGACGATCCTGGTGGTCGACGACAATGCCGATATGCGCGATTACCTGCAGCGGCTTCTCGCCGCGCGATACCGGGTACACCCGGTCGCCGACGGCGAGATGGCCTTGGCGGCATTGCGCGAGCACCGCTTCGATCTGGTGCTGAGCGACGTCATGATGCCGCGGCTCGATGGCTTTGGCCTGCTGCGCGCGGTGCGATCCGACCCGGCGTTCGCCGAAATCCCTGTCGTCCTCCTGTCGGCGCGCGCCGGCGAGGAGGCGAGCATTGGGGGGCTGGAAGCCGGCGCCGACGACTATCTGTTCAAGCCCTTCAGCGCGCGGGAACTGCAGGCGCGCGTCGCCGCGAACCTGGAGCTGGTGCGGCTGCGCCGTCGGCGGCGGCAGGTGGAGGACGATCTGCGGGCACAGGATGCCTTGACGCGCACTGTGCTCGAGACCACCCCCGAATGCATGATGATCGTCGCCGCAGATGCCAAGCTGATCTACATGAACGAGGCCGGTTTGCGCATCGTCGGGGCGGAAACCGCGGAACAAGTTTGCGGCTCTTTTATCCGCGATCTGATCGCACCCGAAGATCGCGATAGCTGGCGCGGGTTCCACGATCGGGTTTGCTGCGGTGAACGGCTCAGCTGGGAGTTCGAGGTTATCGCATTGAATGGTGCGCGACGGCGCATGGAGACGCATGCCGCGCCGCTGCGAATGGCCGATCGCGGCATCGTCCAGCTGGCGATCACACGGGACGTCACCCAGACCCGCCTTCAGGAGCAGGAGCTGCGTGCCGGCGAGGAGCGGCTGCGGCACCTGAACGAAACGCTCGAACAACGCGTCGCCGAGGCGGTTGCCGCGCGCGATCAAGTCCAGATGGCGCTGTTCCAGGCACAAAAACTGGAGGCGCTCGGGCAGCTGACCGGCGGCGTCGCGCACGATTTCAACAACCTGCTCACCGCCATGATCGGACATTTGGAGGCCTCGGGCGGCGGCGATCATCCAACCGGCAAGAGGCGCCGTCATATAGAGGCCGCGACGCGGGCCGCCGAGCGCGGCGCGAAGCTGACCCAGCAGCTCCTTGCTTACGCCCGCAGACAACACCTGGAGCCGCTGCCGATCGACCTCAACGGGCTGATCGGCGGTCTCGACGACATGCTGCGCCGCACCCTCGGCGGATTAGTCAACATCGAAACGCGGCTCGCGGATGATCTCTGGTACGCGTCGAGCGATCCGACCCAAATCGAATTGGCGATCCTGAACCTCGCCATCAACGCGAGGGACGCAATGCCGCTCGGCGGCTCTCTCTATGTCGAGACCCGGAATATACCTGCCGGTGACAGCCGGTTGCCGGCCGAGCTGCAATCGGCGGATTACATCCAGCTCGTGATTAGTGACACCGGCGAAGGGATGACCTCAGAGGTCCTGCAAAAGGCGATGGATCCCTTTTTCACGACAAAGGAAATCGGAAAAGGCTCCGGACTGGGCTTGTCACAAGTGTCCGGCGTCATCAGGCAATGCGGCGGGACTATCAGGCTGGACAGTGCACGCGGCGAGGGCACTACCGTCCTGATCTGGTTGCCGCGGAGCAGGCAAGCTCCCAGTGAAGCGGAGTGGCAGGTCAATCCGGTCGGCCCAATAGGCCGACGTGGCAACGTTCTCGTGGTTGATGACGATGACGCCGTGCGTGGACTTGCTGTCGAGGTGCTGCGGGAGGCGGGTTATCACAGCGAGGAGGCAGCCAGCGGCGCAAAAGCGCTCGACATTCTCGCCGCCGGCATCCCGATCGATCTCGCCGTGGTCGATTACGCGATGCCGCGAATGTCCGGCACCGAGTTCGTTCGCGCCGCCCGCGAACGCTTCCCCGATCTACCGGCAGTTTATATCAGCGGCTATGCCGATCGCGAGCAGATGAAGCGGGACACCAACACGGTAATCGTGAAAAAGCCCTATCGCGCCGCGGACCTGTTGGGTGCCGTCCAGCGGGCTCTTGAAGATCGACACCACCGCGCCCCGACAACAAATGTCGTCTCGATGCGATCCCACTCGGTTGCGCGGCGGGAGTAACTCGGAGTTGCGTGCCGTGTTCTCGGCGTCTCTGCGGTGAGCTGCAAGTTAAGTCAGATCGCTTTGTGAAATTCGGGCTTTGCGCTGCGTCGCGCTCCGATTGTCGGGGAACGGCAACGTTGCGCCCCAACCGGGCCGTTTGGACTGCGGTCGGGCGACGCCCGGAAAGGGGCAGTTAAGAGACTTTCGCCAGGACACACGCCAACGGGCGAGATACGCCGATTGCAGCCGGTCGCCGAATTATCACTAATGGGGCAGACTAACCCAAGCGGCCCTCACAGGCGCGGCTGATCTCACTGCGCTGTTTCACACCCGCTGTAGCTGATATGCTGGTGTCAACTATAGCGGGAGCGGGAGGGTCCGGGGCCCCGCACAGACGAGGTCATCGAATGAGGCGGCGCGATCTCATTGTCAGCTTAGCCAGCGCCGCGCTGTGCACGTATGGCGTCATGCCGGAACGCCGTGCGATGGCGGCGGGCCTCGGCTTTGCCTGGACGAAGGTTCCAGTAATCACCGCCATCGGCGCGGCGGGCGACCCGCGCCAGCCGCTTACCCGCGACGCGGTCACCTTCTGGAACGACACGCTGGCTGGCCTAAGATCTGGCTTCCGCCTAGGGGCAATTACACAGCGCCCAGAAATTGTCCCCGATGCGGTCATCGCTGGAATGAGCCAGAGGGTGCTGAGCGGCACGAAGCCGGGGTTTGCTCCCGAGTTGGCGTCGATCCCCGGTGACATCGTCGTCGCGCTGTCGAACGCTGACTTCATCTCGTTCTCGACACACTGGGCAAGCGGCAAGGGCTTGGTTGCGATCAAGAGCGGGCACGCTTATCCGATGACCCTTCCGAACGTCGCGCGCAACGTAATCGCGCACGAGTTTGGGCATGCGATCGGTTTTGCTCACAACGCCGATCCAACCAAGCTGATGTGCGGCCGCCCGGCGCCGTGCCGGCCTATGGAGTTTCAGTCCACGACCGAGCATTATTTTCCACTGACCGCAGACGAAAAGGCGCTGCTGCTCCAGCTTTACCCGCCGGATTGGCACGCCCATTAAACACCCGATGGCGCGATGGCGGGTTAGCGATACGTGGGGGGAATGACCGGAAAGGGGCACGAAGGGCTTTCGAGCCTGAGTGGCCGCTGCGGTTTTGGTTAACGGTCCTTTGCCGCAAGCCAGCGGCAGCGAGAAGGCGCCGATACCCGACCTTCTGCTGCATCGCCCCCGCGTCGGCGCGCT
>JAFMSA010000870.1 GCA_017353855.1 Alphaproteobacteria bacterium | reverse complement strand
GCAAAATCCGGCGCGCGTCTTATCGCGCCATGAACTCATTGAGGGCTCTGGGGCGCGGGCGCTTACGTGCAAGCTCGCACTGTGGACGTTCACGTGCAGCGCTTACGGAGGGAATTTCCTCACGCACGACTGGCCAGACATCATCCACACCGTGCCCTTGGCCGGCTATCTCCTGGAGCGCGAGTGACGCCAGGACCGCGAGCTGGTCACTCCGAGGGAGCATCCATTTAGTTCCTGTCGCCAAACCAAAATAGTACGCGAAATCCGGTACTTCGGCGAGCGATTTCTGGCTGGCTTTGCGCTTGACCTTCCTCCCGTGGGACAGCGATCCCAGCACAGAGTTATGGACGGCTCACGCTAGTTCCGGGCCGCCGGAGGGTGTCGCGCCGGCGTGGCGCTGGCGGAGGAGGAACAATGATCCAAAGGCGGCAAGGCAAAGTCCCGCGGATAACGCGAGCGCCCCGACCCCGGCCCCATCAAGCAGCAAGCCAAACAGGAACGGCGCCGTCGCCTGCAGCGTCCGCGCCGGTGCCGAAAGCAAACCGCTGCGCAGCCCATAGCCTTGCGGACCAAAGACAGCCAACGGCAGGGTGCCCTTGGCGATCGTAATCATGCCGTTGCCGGCGCCGTGCAGCACCGCGAACGCGATGATGCCGGGAGCGCCGAGCACGACGAGGAACGCGGCGCCAATTGGATGCAGTGCGGAAGCAAGCCGGGCCGAGGAGATCGGATGCCACGAGCGCAATAGCCCAAACTCGACGATGCGAGCAGCAACTTGAGCCGGCCCAACGAGCGACGCGGCAGCTATCGCAGCAGCCGAGGACGCGCCCGCTGCCTGCAACAAGGCAGGCAAATGCGCCGCCATCGCTCCCTGCACGAACCAGGTGGCGGCGAAAAAGAAGGACAGTATTGGCATTGCTGCGGGCGGTGACGCAGCCATTGGTGTTTCTTTTTTTTCTTCTCGCAACGCCTGCGGCATCCCGCGGCGTGGGATCGTCAGCCAGTTGACAGGGGCAGCCATTAGCATGTTCAGGCCTGCCCACACCAGACAGGTTGAACGCCAGCCGAGTTCATGCAGGAACAGCGCGCTCAACGGCCAGCCGATCGTACTGGCAAACCCCGCAATAAGAGTAATTCCGGTGATAGAGCGGCGTGCGTCGCGACCGTAGAGCCAGGTTAGGGTGGCGAAGGCGGGGTCGTAGAGACCCATGGCGATGCCAACGCCGAGCACAGTCCAGGCGACTGCCAGACCCATGATGCCCTGCGCCCCGGCGAGGACCAGCAGTCCGGCGGCGATGACGAGATTCGAAGCGGTCAGCAGACCACGTCCACCCTGACGGTCGATCAGCCGCCCGACCGAAGGACCGACCGCTGCCGATAGAAGCAATGCTCCGGAAAACAGGCCGAAGAATACGCTCGTCGGGAGATGGAGCGCGCCGGCGACCGGTCCGCCGAGTATCGCCGGCATGTAGTAGCTCGATGCCCAGGCGACGGTCTGAGTTGCGCCGAGCGCAACGACGAGCGTAACGCGGCGGTTCGTCATCGGAAGATCCTCAGGGTGGGATACTGCCACGGCCGAGCGCTCGCTGCATCAGCACGGTATCGGCAGCGCCCGAATTGGTGCCAGACCGGATCGTCCCGCAAACCAAGCCGCCGGTGCGGCGCGATCGAGGCGCCGTTGGGGCTGTCACCAATGACGGCCACGATTTGCCCCAGACGTCTCGGTTCGCAGACTACTGAGCAGCGCTGACATGAGCTGTCCGCCGATGCCCCGACCGATCCATTCTGGTTGCGGGCAGACGGATTTTAAACGTATAGCGGCAAGCCGGCCGCAAGCATGATCCTCCTCGCACGGTCGGATAG
>JAFMSA010000290.1 GCA_017353855.1 Alphaproteobacteria bacterium | reverse complement strand
TCAGCCGGCATCCGCGTCACACTTAGGCCTTGGATCCGGCTTTCTCGAATTGGCCGAACGCTTCGAGTGCATGACTCGCGTACATGACCGACGGTCCGGCACCCATGTAGATGGCCATTGCGAGCGCCTCGATTACCTCTTCCCTGGAGGCACCCTGCTCGCAGGCTGCCTTCACATGAAAACCGATGCAGTCGTCGCACCGCACTGCGACCGCAATGCCCAGCGCAATCAGTTCCTTGCACTTGGCGTCGAGCGCCTTGGCTGAGGTTGCCGCTTGCGCCATGCTCGCGAAAGCCTTCATGACCTCTGGAGTACCGTTGCGCAAGTTCCGCACCAGCGCGGTAAGCTCACTCGTGACTTCCGGCCAATCTTTCATTGCTCTCTCCAAGATGATGCGGCTAGCTCTGCAGCCGCCAAGGTTGGAATGTTGCTTCATCCCGCAATTTCGGGATGCCCAGGCGCTACACCCTGCCGAGTACCTCAGGCAGCTGGTCAGCTGCCCAGATGTCATCGATACCTCCCCACTACGACCTTTGCCAGGGTTCCTCCATCCGACGGCCGGCTGAAAGTGGGTTTTCGGCAAGACATGAAAGGACAATGGCGGCACGGTCGCGCCTATGATCTAGATCAAGGAATGGATCAGCCGCGCAGCTAGACTATAGATTAAGGCTATAGAGTGAGCTGGCAGGTAAACCCGGATCCGATGAGAGCCGCATGACCCAATCGCTGCACGTGGTCTGTCCGCACTGCGACACCGTCAATCGCGTGCCGAAGGCAAAGCTTGGGGCCGGCGGCCGTTGCGGCGTCTGCCACCAGCCATTGTTCAATGGCCAGCCCCTCCCCCTGGACGGAGCTCGTTTCGTGCGCCATCTCGAGCAGAGCGACATTCCGCTGCTGATCGATTTCTGGGCGCCGTGGTGCGGGCCTTGCCGCGCCATGGCTCCCGCCTTCGAACACGCGGCACGCCCGCTCGAACCGGGCACCCGCCTCGTCAAGGTCAACGTAGATGAAGAGCCCGCGCTTGCTGCGCGGTTCGACGTGCGCAGCGTTCCGACGATCGTGCTCGCTCTGCGCGGTCGAGAACTCAATCGCTTCGCTGGCGCTCTATCCGAGGTGGATCTGGTTAAATGGGTGCTGCGTCAGCCCGCCGTCGGGGCGAGTGATTGATCCTACGGCGGCTGCGCACAGTTGCCGACGACCCGTGATGTGGTTCCAGGGGGAGATCACTGGTGCGGCTAATGTCCATCGTCTCGATCGCATGCGGAGTCGCATCTTTAACCCATGGTGTCCTCGCCCTCCCCTTGATGGCCGTAGCAATCACGGTACCTGCGCAGGGGGGAGGCGCGAGTCGAGCAAAAACGGTCGACGACCGCCACGCGATTGTTGGCACCGTCGGAGCTTGTCGCTCGCGCGCGCATCAGGGACGACAATCATCGTCATTCAAGAAGGTGAACGGACACGGCCGGAGACCGCGGCGCCCTCGCGGTCGACCAGAAGCTGCCTGCCCAGATGCGGAACTTGGAGTCGCGGATCAACTCACAACGGGCGCAGCGCGATCAGACGCAAATCGACTTTGCACGAGCTCAAGGGCCGTGCAGCCGCGGCATCGCTCGGCAATCGCAACTCGACCAGGCGCGCGCCACACTCGACGTTGCCGAGCGCACATTGCAGGCTGGACTCCAACTGCGGGGTGATCGAGCAGCAAGCGGGCGAAGGCGCTGATCTTAGCCTTGCGCGTCGTGCCACGACGGTCGGCGGTTCGTGCTCGATAGCGTGCGGCCAAGCCGCGGTCCTCCTGGCGCACGAGGGCACTAGCGGAGATGATCACCTGATCGGAACAACGGGTCTGAGCTCGCCATCTGGTGAAGCTCGCGCGATCGACACGATTTGGCCCGGCACCGGCACGCCTCGCAGTCGAATTTCGTTGCGGCGAGGTCTCGAGGGGGCGGAAGATAGCCTGCCGGACCGATAAGTCGGAGATGTCGGTGAGTGAAAGCTAAACAGCAGGGAAGGATGCGATGCGCGCAGTGGACGTGATGACAACCGACGTGATTACGGTTGACCCGGACACGACGGTCCAAGCCTTGGCAGCGCTGCTTGCGGAACGAGGCATCAGTGGCACTCCGGTCGTCGAGGCGGGAGGACGCTTAGTCGGCATTGTCAGCGAGGGCGACTTGTTGCACCGAGCGGAAATCGGGACTGCGCGCCGCCATCGCGAGCGCCGGCGTTCGTGGTGGCTCGACCATTACGCCTCGGACCTCGCCCGAGAGTACATCAAGTCGCACGGCCGTACTGTTAAGGACATCATGACGCGTGACGTTGTGAGCGTCACCGAGGACATTGACCTTGGCGAAGTCGCAGCATTGCTGGAGGCGAAACGGATCAAGCGCGTGCCGGTCGTGCGCGACGGTAAAGTCATCGGTATCATCAGCCGGGCCAATCTCGTCCGCGCCCTCGGCACGACAAAGGGAACGCCACAACGCGAAGATGAAGGCGACGACCGCACGATCCGGAGCCGGCTCTTGACCGAGCTTGGTCGCGAGCAATGGGCAAAGGTCTGGTCAGAGGACGTTATCGTCCGCGACGGTGTTGTGCATTTCTGGATCTCCTCGGACGAACCCGATGAGAACATGCGGGCGCTGCGCGTCGCGGCCGAAAACATCCCCGGCGTCCGCGGCATTGAGGTACACCTAGTGCCCGTGCCAATGACTCCGGCTTTCTAACCCGGTCTGGACCGAAATTCTCATTCGAGCCGCTTGGGCAACGCCACGGTAGTTGCGTGATTTCGCGATGCCGGAGCTCCTTGCAGCTCGGGTCGAGTTCGTCAATCAAAATTTCGACCGCTGCCGACGCCGAGCCGGTGCCGGAATGGCGCAAGGCTTGCGCTCTGCAAGGAGCGGGAGTTGCTTCGGCGAGGAAGCCCCAATGAGATTGACCCAGGAGCCGTGCGTGGGAGTGAAAACCAGCTGGGGCGCGGCCCTCGTGCCGCGCCCTCAGATCTTGGAATTCTCGGGAGAGGTGGGCCGAGTGATTGTTGAGAATGGCGGCGAGCAGGCCGAGAGATTCAATGAATTGATTGGATCGATGCGCGCCATCAGGATCACTGTTCCGTGCCGCTCACATGGGGAGTCTCGAGTCAAGGATTGTGGACGGGTCCGCGGACAGGCAGGTATTAATTCTTTGGGCGCCCAATCTGGTATACTAGTTTGACACGTTGGGGGATTGAATTCGCACACCCGTTGTTGCGGTCACTCAAATACGCGACGAGGGTAGACCCCGAAAACAAAAGATACCGTCGGTCAGTCTCGTCCCCCGGACGCGCTCCGGTTCGGTGCCGCTTGGCAAGCGCCCCGAGGGATCGAAGCAGCACCACAGTGTCGGTTTTGTACTCACCGCGGGCGGACGGGGTATTTTCCTCGAGGATGGTCACATCCCGGCCCCGTCCGGCATCACTTATTGGCAGCGCTGAGGTCATAACCCCAGACGGCGGACTGCGAGAATGGGTCCGAGCGAGGAACCGATATTGCCGCCGACTTGAAACAGCGATTGCGCCAGGCTGTGGCGTGATCGCGCCCGATCCCTTGCCAGCCTTGTAAGGCACCAGCTCGCGCTGAATTCGGCTACTCGTCCGGTAGCCCAAACCTAATTCGACGGGTTAGCCGCCGGACTCCGCGGCTCGTGCCACTCTCGCGCTCGGAATCACGCGATCAGCGGCCCAACCGTCGGTAGCTCAGAGCGCACTGATTACTGCAAAGGTTGGTGTCAGCCGACCGTGCTGGGGCCGGCGGATTATCGGGCTCGACTGCCGGCTCTTGGTGCTCAAGGGCAGCACGGAGGAGGCGAGCCCGAGCCCGAGGAATTGCGCCAACTCGTCGAGCCGCTAGCTGTGACGTTCTCGTCCCGCACTAAGCTCCCTCCGGAAGCCTGGAAGGCTTACGCGTCCGGGGGTGTTTATCGTTGCTGACGAAGGCTCAGAATGTAGGCGATCACATCTGCAGCTTCCTGAGGATGGAGGACAAGTTTCGGCATCGTCGGATGCGGGTTTGTAAGCCAGATATTCAGACCGATGGCCGTGGTCCCGGGAGCGTTGCCTATCACGCGGAAATCCGGAGCATCGGCAAAGCGAAACGGGGATTTTTGATCCGGTGATACGACATGGCACGGGGTGCACGTGCCGATAGCGAAGTCATGGCCCGATTGCGGATTGCCCGAAGTCAGCGCCCGGTCAACGCTCGAAAGGGATGGGCCGGACCAAAAGGCCGGCGGCGCCCCGCTTGGCTCCCGGTATGGTGGTGGCTGGGTTGCGTACCCGCCAGCGGGCAACGTCGTTACGCTGCGGGCGCGCACCGCAGTGATATCTTGCGTGATCCTCTGCTCGGGCCCAACCGTGGAATCGCCGGTTTCGTTAGAACAGGCATTAAGACCGACCACCGCGAGACCGATGAGTGGGGCCCCGGCCGTAAGGAGTTTGATGATAGCTTCGAATCGCAATTGTGCTGCCCGGATTAGAGAAAGAACCCCGGCGGGGGGCAGCCGGGGTTCGAGGGAAGGCAACCCGCGTAAGGGGGATTTGGTCGCCTCCAGAAATAATATGGCGGGGCCAGCGCTTGGACGAATTGATGTGAATCAAATCTTCCGCACAACCTCGCTAGCCGGCTCGACACCGCGGCGGGCATAGTGGAGTTCGGCTGCCAAAGTGTGCCGCCGCGCCGGCCATCACGCCAAACCGTACGGCCTCGCGCAAGGGCGACCCGCGCGAGAGGCCAAGGCAGACGTCGTCGCCCGCGCCGACCGTACTGCGTGCCTGGACAAGGATGGTCGCAAAGCGCCCGCATCCATGCGCCAACGCCAACAGCGAGCTGCGCGCCGCCTGTGAAAGCCTGGCGATTTCACAAAGGCCTTGCTGGACGAGTTTTGGGCCGCCCTCACGCTCGGTGCGGATGTGCCGAGCCGGCAACCCGCCAGCTCGCGCAGGCTCGGCTTCTGCAGTAAACTTCACGGCCGGCTTTTTTGAGCGCCGCGGGCGGGTGTCGAGGACGAAACCGCGCCGCGCTGTTACGCAAACTCGGCCACGGCCGTGCAAAAACTGCCCGGAACCCCGGCCGGCAGGCTACGCACCTTCGGCTGCTGCGGAAAGCCGGTCGACGCAGCGTTCCCGGTAAATCCGATTGAAGCAGGACGCGATTTCACGCAACCCTGGCCTTTGGCCGGAATACCGCATGCCTCCACACCAAGATTGTCGTTTGATATGCATCAATGAGGCACGTTTCGCTGCGATGCATAAAAACATCTGTCGAGCACCATGCAGAGGTATTCCAGAATGATCAGTTTTACCCTTTCACTTGAAGACGTGAGGTCGGCCCCGCCTGAGGTCCGGCGCTGGTTCGAGCATGAGCTCACCGGGGCGCTCGCCGCGCAGAACAGATATGAGCACGACCCCTCACACGTTCATGGCCCTGCCCTTGCGGCCTGCATGCCGGAAGAGGCGGCGCAGCTCTTCGAAATGATCAAGGGGAATTTTCTCTTATCGCAAGTCTTCTTCGAATTGGCCCGCGACTTGCCGAACAGCCACGCGGCGGCGCCGCTCCATCCACTCAGCGTCGCGGATGTTCTGCGTCACACACGGCTTGGCGACAGCAATCAGCTCGCAGAGTGCCTCACTGCCATTAATCAGGCATTTCAGGCGATCCGTAACGATCCGGGGGCGATGCTATTTGGTTTTGACCGGAGCGGCCATGTGTTCATTCACCAAGCAACCCACGACAGCATTCGTCAGCTTTGGGAACAGTTGGTCGCAAACCATGCGCCAATGGCGAACGATTCGAAGGTGTCTGACTTCACACCGCCTCATCTCGGGCCAAGCGAGGACATCGCTCAACACCCGC
>JAFMSA010000289.1 GCA_017353855.1 Alphaproteobacteria bacterium | reverse complement strand
CCTTGCAAGCGATCGACGACGCGAAAGCCAAAGGCGACAAGGAAGCCTTCCGCAATGCGGTCAAGGAAATGCATGCCGCGCGGCGGGTCGCGTTCACCGAGATGTCGAAAGCCCGGCACCGGCTGGCCGTGACGAAGATCCCGCAGGTCATCGAGCACGTTAAGGAGATCCTCGAGGCCGAGGAGAAAGTGGTCGTGTTCACGCATCACCTCGACGTCGTGAACGGACTGCGGGAGGCGTTTCCAAATGCCGCGGTCGTCACCGGCGAAGCCAATATGGAAGCCCGGCAGGCGGCGGTCGACGCGTTCACCGGCGACCCGAACGTGCGCGTGTTCCTCGGCACGTATCCGGGCGCGGCCGGGGTCGGCCTGACCCTGACCTCGGCGCGGGTCGCGGTCTTCGCCGAGCTGGATTGGGTGCCGGGCAACGTGTCGCAGGCGGAAGACCGGCTGCACCGGATCGGCCAGAAAAACGCGGTATTGATCCAGCATCTGGTCTATGACGGCTCGCTCGACGCCGATATGGCGCAGACGATCATCGACAAGCAGGACGTCATCACGGTCGCGACCGATCAGCCCGCCGAACTGGACAACGGCGACCACGCCGCATTCATCAAGGCATTGCCCGAGCCGAAGCAAGGAAGCGAACCGAACAAAGTGAGCGGCTGGAACGAACCGCTGCCGACTTCCGTTCCCTTCTAGTCAGGGTTGGTAAGTCTCGGCCTAGCGCCCCGCTGCAAAGCGGGGCTTTTTTTGTCCGGAACAAAGCAGAACGCGTTGGAACAAAAGGCGATCGTTCTAGCAGGCTCTTGCAAGTGCGGGAAAAGTCACCATATTTATCGCAACACGCATAGGTAGTGTGAATATGTGAATTGGAGAGATCCGTGAGAAAACCAGTGTTGACGCCTAACCAGATCCTCGGGAGGAAGCTCTGCAAGGCCCGCGAGGATGCCGGTTACACCCAACAGCGGATCGCCGATCTGCTCGGCGTGACGCTGTGGTGCTGGAACCGTGTCGAAAACGGCAAGCGAAATTTCGACCCGGCATGGCTCGGGAAATTGCCGCCGCAGATGCGGCCGGTCGCGCTCGAGCATCTGACGAGCCGGCATGTGCTCGAGATGGCGGCATTGCGCGAGTCGGCGCTGATCAAGCGCCCGACCCGCCACGCGCGGCACGAGCGGCAGCCCTCGGCGTAGCCGTTTGGTAGGAGGGGAACCGGATTGATCGAGCGCAGCCGACTCTCGTGAGGAGTACCGTAAAGCGCGAGCCGAAGCGCGTAAACGCACCGAGACCTTCGAGCGCCGGCCGTACGGGAGAAGCGGACCGTCCTTAGCGAGCGCGAGCCGTCAGGGAATAGGGAACCGTCGGACGAGAGCGCAGCCGCCAACCGCGAGAGCGCCGTCGCAGCTGTGCGCAGCCGCCAAGTATGAGTGCGCCGACCATCCAGAGCGCCTGAGCCGTTCGTCGGAAGAGCACCGGCTGGCTCGAGCGTCGAAAGCCTCTGCGGGCCCCGCTGACGGCCGTAACCGCCGGCGGGGCCCGTAGCATGTCCGGAGCGCGCTCCGGGCCTCCTGGCGGCTCGGAGAGGATTTTACGGCCGGTTTGGCGGCGCTTCTCGCATGAAGATGCCCCACAACGCGATGATCGCGCCGACGATCTCGAACGCGTGCGTCAGCACCGCCTGATTGACCTCGACGCCAAGCGCGACGAGCAGCGCTGCGACGCTCGCGGCATGACCCGGCGTAAAGAAACTCCCTGTCGTCAGGCCGCTAAGCATTCGCAAACCTCCGCCACGCCTGCTCGAGTTTCGTGTGATAGTTGTTGCGCTCATAAGCCGGCCCATTGTATCGTCTCGCGAATTCCCGCCAGTCACGTGATCGCAGCGCATTATCCAGCCGGTTCGCGCGGATGAATGCAACGAACGCGTCGAGATGCGGGCCCGCCCCGCGCACCATCGCATCGACGAAATCGACGATCCGCTCGTGCCCGACGAGCCGGTGGTTAAATCCCATGATCTGGAAGAGGCCCCAGGAGCTGGCGCGATGCGCGGCGGTCCAGTTCAGGCTGGCGGCAGGGGCGAGCCGGCCGTCATGCTGCCACGCGCCGGCGGCTCCGTAAAGCGTGCGGTCCCAGGCCGGCACCGAGAGCGGCTTGCCGCGCGAGTCGCGCACGCTGCGGTGGCGTCCCTGCGTCTCGCGATCGAACACATGCGCCTCGTAAAGGATCTGCGGCCGGCCGTCCGCGAGGAACCCGCGGCCCGCCGCCTCGACCTCGGCGACTGCGCGGATCACCGCAAGGTCGACATTCAGCGTCGCCGCGGCGCGCTCGAAATCTTCGTCGCGCAGATAGAGCGCCTGTGCGAGCGCCGGCTCCGGGAGTTCCGGCTCGTCGGGCTCCGGGTCCTCGCCGATATCGTCGGGCAGCGCCTCGTCGCCGGCGCGGTGGGTTAAGAGCCTCCACAATAAACTCATGAGCGACCTCCTCGAGTGGTAAACCCCCTCGGCGGTCTCCCCGTGCGTTTTCTCGTTCAGGTCCGCGCGGCGTTAACGGCTCCCTCCTTAAGAACGGCTATCCGGTGATCTCTTTCGCGTTGCGGACCGTCAGGCCGAACTCGGCAATCGCCTGATCGGCGATCGCAAACGGAAAATCGGCGAGCTTCGTCGTCAATGTGCGATATTGCTCCTCGCTGAACGTCACGTGATCGGCTTTGCTCGCGATCGCCTCTTCCACCGCCTTTAACGCATCCACCGCTTTAATGACGTCGTCCAAGACCAAGCCTTTCTGGGGCGGCCCGAACGTTAAAATCGCCTTGAGCATCTCACCGTAATTGAGATTGGCATTCGCACTCTCGACGCCGTTTGCGGCGTGAATGCGGACCGTTTTAAGCTCTACTTTGCGTGCCATTTCTCCTTCCTCCGACCTAATTAATCACGACACACTTCCTTCCTTCACAACGGAGAAGGAAGAAACACGATATCCACATAGTAGTTCGTGGCGCGGAACGTGTTGACCGGAAACGCGCCCGGCGTCGCGCTATAGGTAAACACACCATTGCCGCGGCTGAGCATTTGGCTGGCCGGCGCGACCAGCCAACCCGTAAAGTCGAGATGGGGCTGCCTGAAGAACTCGCTGGCCTCCGCATAGTGACCCGACGGCGTATGATAGGAAGCGACGTAGCTTTGCCCGGCGGTTAGCATGACCGGCGTGCCGCCCAGCATCCTTTGATACCACCCCTCGGTAATCGGATTGATGAAGTTGGCGGTTGCCAGCAGATTGCCCTCACCGTCCCACAGATGGCCGAAATGTGGGCCGACATTCGCGGCGGATTTGTAAAACCTTAGGCCGATAACGCCGCCGTTGCGCTGCGGCGTAAACTGAACACCTACCTCGATCGCATTGGGATCATCCGAGTCGGTCACCGGCGGCACGACGTTGCCGAACAGGCTCAGCAGATCGCCCGGCGGCGGCGCGGTGGCGGCGATTGTAAGGGCTTGGCGAAACGGACTGTTCAGCGCGCCGCTCCAATGCGCGCGGAGCTGCAGGGAATAGTTGCGCGCGGTACGAACCCCGCGCCTTACCCATAACTCGTTGTTCCGCGGCCCGGCCGGCTCTTCCGGGCTGCGGATCTCGAAATCATTCACATCGGGGCTTTGCCGCATTTCCAGCCAAGCCGTCGAACTGTTGTCGGTGCTGCGGTTCCCTAACGTGCCGGTATTCACGCCGACCTGGAGCGTCGCGACCCGCCGCTCGAAACCGTTCGCAATGAAGCTCGGCGTATCCAGCGAGATCGCGGTGAGCGTCTGGAACGGAGCCCGGACGTGAACGACGACGTCCTTCTCGAGCGAGACGCCCTCGTCGACCTCGTCCGGCCCGCCGGACTGCGTCGACGCCAGGATCCGGACCGTGTAATCGCCCGGCGTGCCCGCGCCTGAGCGGGTCGTGTCCAGGCGATTATCGCGGAGCACAAAACGCCCGCCGGCGTCCTCGAGCAATTGCAGCCACCCGGTAAAGGGCTCGGTCGCGTTCACCTGCACGTCGCCGACGATCAGCTCCTGATCCGGCTCGGCGACGATCGTGTCGGAACTCAGGACAATGTCGAGGATGTCCATCAGCGCCTCGCCGCCTTCAATTCATCAAGCTCGGCTTTCAGCTCCTTTATGGCGTTGACGAGCGCCCACACGACGGGTCCGGAATTGACGTTCAGGATCTCGGCCTCTTGCAGATCGTCCGGATCGAGCTTGCGCGAAATCCGTGTCGTTGTCTCCGGCAGCACCTTGTCGATCGCCGCGCCGTCAATGCCGATGCGGACGACGCTATCGTCGTCACGCGGCGTGAAGGCTTTACCGTTGTGCCGATAGCGGATCGGATCGAGCGCCAGGATCGCGGCAAGGCCGGTGTCGTAGCGGCCGAGGATCTCCTTCGTGCGCGGGTCCGACGTACCAATGACGAACCCGCCGTGAACGCCAACCTGACCGTTCGCGTAAATCTGAAACGGAAGGTTCGTCGACAGGTTCGTGCCCTGAACCCAGATCCAGAACTGCCCCGTGTTGCTTCCGGCTTGCGACACGAGCCAGTACGATCGGTGATTCGGCGCGGTTATCCGAATGTTGCACTGGTTGTTCCATGCCGACTCGAACGTCGCCACCTCCTGACCGTGGTTGTTGGCCACCCGAAACGCCGGCTGGGGTTGCCACTCCCCAGTGTGCGGATTGTTCCACCAACCCGGATCACGCTGCGGATTGACCAGCAGCGAGTTGAACGAAAAATTGCGGTTTTCCGAGACACTCAAAACCAGCGACGGAAAATCCCATCTCGCTCTACCCCAATCCCACGGCGTAATCTCGAAACTCTGGTTCTGCGCGTGCACCCGCCAGTAATCATTGCCGGGGACGTGAAAATACAATTCCGCGCGGTGGTCGGCCCGCGGCGAATTAATACAGACCCCGCCGCCAAGCTGGCCCGCGTGATCGCCCCAGCCAAACCAGACGCGCCCATCACTCAATAAATGAATGAGATCGCCGCTTGAGCTGTTATTCAGCGCGACCCTGCTCCATCTGCGCCGGTTTTGCGCGTCTCTGTCTTCCCACGCCTGCCACGTCCACGACTCAGTGTTATTGTTCTGGGTCTGGAACACAAACCCAGAGAACTGCCCTAGCGATCTTATATCGGCCCGCGCCGTGATGCGGCCCCAAGGCGCAATGTCCGCAATAGTGCCCTGATCGGTATTGTAGCGCCATTCGCGGCTGGCATTATCGACGGTATTCCAAAACTGCGGATGCCAGTTGATAACCGGCGAATTGTTAAACCAATAGAGCGCAAAATTTGAGCCGGCCGGTCCGCTGACCGTAAAATTCGGGGCCGTAACAGTTCCCGGCGTTGTCACACTGCCGGGGCTCGTCATCGTGCCGCCCGCCAGCGGCAAGTAAGGCCCGCCGGTCATGCCGGGGCCCGTGGGCCCTGTTGCGCCGGTCGGACCCGCGGGCCCCGTTGCGCCGGCAGGGCCTGTTGGCCCGGCGATACCCGTTGCGCCGGCAGGGCCTGTTGGCCCTGCGGGTCCGGCAGGCCCGGTAGGCCCGACCGAGCCTTCGCCGCCACCGCCTGCGGGACCCGTGGGTCCGGTTGGTCCGGGTGGACCAGTAAGGCCGATGGGGCCGGTTGCACCCGCCGTGCCGGTAGCGCCGGCCGGACCGGTTGGTCCGGGTGGTCCGGTAAGCCCGATACCCGTCGCGCCGGTCGGTCCGGGAGGACCCGTCGGTCCCGCGGGACCAGTCGGGCCGATGGAGCCTTCACCGCCGCCGCCGGCGGGACCGGTCGGTCCGGGGGGACCCGTCGGTCCCGTCGCGCCAAAGCCTGTCGGTCCGGTCGCGCCGGCGGGCCCGGCAGGACCCGTAGGC
>JAFMSA010000869.1 GCA_017353855.1 Alphaproteobacteria bacterium | reverse complement strand
GTAAGGAGATCCTCCAGCGGCTTGGCCCGAGCGTTTACCTGCAAGCCTCCACCCTCATGTTGTATCCGAGCTGGTGGGTAGCGCGGAACAACGAACGTCTGCGCCACGAAGAGGCACAGAACCTTGCGGCTTTCGCGCCGGCCGAAATTGTTGCGAGCCGGATCGACGCGATGCTGGCATTCGATCGCTCGGGCGATTTGGATCGCATCAAAACACCCGCGCTCGTGATCGGTGCCGAAGACGATATCGTCACTCCATCCTACTTTGCCGAGGAACTCGCCCGATTGATACCGGGCGCCGAGGTGAAACTGTTTCCGCGAGGCGGACACTTTCTCACGCAAATTCGCGCACGCGAATTCAACAATGCGGTGCTGCCGTTCCTGATCTCTCACACCCCGGCCTGATCCCGGGCTGTCTCCCAGACAGCGGTGGGTATCAGGACTTCTTCGACTTTTGGCCGCCAGGTTGTGTTCGCGAGGCCTCTGTTGATGAGACACGGCAGAAGCGTCGAAGCGTCCGCGCCGAACCACTCACCAACCCCCGGACATGTCGGCCGTCGATCATCGAACCCGCCCGGCTCGCGGGCCGCCCGAATTCAGCGGACGATCCTCAGGCTTTACCTGATTGCTGGCCGTGGTCCGCCAGTACCTGTGCAATTGTCAGGGAGATGCGCCTGGCGGTCGGAATGTGCAGGAATTCGTTGGGCCCGTGCGCGTTGGAATGAGGCCCGAGAACCCCTGTGACGACGAACTGGGCCTGCGGAAATTTCTCGCCCAGCATCGCCATGAAGGGGATGCTGCCTCCCTCTCCCATATAGGCCGGTGGCGCCCCGAATACGAACTCGGACCCGCGCGCGAGTGATTGCTCGAGCCATGGCGCCAAGGCAGGCGCGTTCCAACCGGTGGCACTTGACTCCACGACGAATTCGATCACCGCACCGTAAGGTGGGTTTTTCTCGAGCAACCTGCGAAGAGCAATAGCGGCCTCGCCCGCGTCCAATGTCGGCGGCAGCCGCAGACTGAGCTTTGCCACGCAGGAAGGCAGCAGCACATTGCCCGCATCGGCCGGCCTCGGCAGCCCGTCGATACCGATCACCGCCAGTTGCGGCCGCCAGGTGCGATTGAGCACGAGTTCGGGCAGATCGTCCGCCATCGGCGACATCCCCGGGACGAGCGGAAATTTGGTGTAGACGGTATTCCCCAGCGCGGCGGCGGCCCGGCGTGCCTGAAGCACCCGTTCGGTCGGAATCTGAACGTAGAGCGCGGCCGGGCGGATTGCACCGGTCTCCTCATCCTCGAGTCGCGACAACAAAACACGCAAAATCCGAAAACTCGAGGGGACGATCCCCGAGGCGTCGCCTGAGTGTACGCCCTCGTCCAGTACTTTGACGCTCAAGGTCCCCGACGTGAGGCCGCGAAGCGACGTGGTCAGCCACAGCTGATCGTAATTGCCGCAACCGGAATCGAGACAGACGACCAGTGACGGCTTGCCGAGCCTTCCGGCGAGATGGTCTATATAGTACGGAAGGTCGTAACTGCCTGATTCCTCGCACGCTTCGATCAGCACGAGACAGCGAGCATGCGGCACCGCCTGCGCGCGCAGCGCCTTGAGCGCGCTCAGCGCAGCAAACATCGCATAACCGTCATCGGCACCGCCGCGCCCGTAGAGTCTGTCGCTTTCAAGCCGCGGGATCCAAGGGCCACAGCCTTCGGCCCAACCGGTCATCTCAGGCTGTTTGTCCAAGTGGCCGTAGAGCAGAACGGTGTCGTCACGCTCGCCGGGGATGTCGATGAGGATGACCGGCGTGCGCCCCGGCAGCCGAACGACCTCGAGCGTCGCACCCGGCAAGGCGCTGAACGCTGCCCGCGCGCG
>JAFMSA010000288.1 GCA_017353855.1 Alphaproteobacteria bacterium | reverse complement strand
GCCCCTTCCCGAGCCGGTGGATGCCGACGACGCGCTGCAATCCACGGAAGAATTCTGGCAGTCCTGGGCGAGCGCCTGCCGGAGCCCCGAACAGCATGCCGGGATCGTCACGCGCTCGCTGATCACGTTGAAAGCCCTGAGCTATGCGCCGACCGGTGGCATCGTTGCCGCGCCGACAACCTCGCTGCCCGAGCAACTAGGCGGGCCACGCAACTGGGACTACCGCTACTGTTGGCTGCGCGACGCGACGCTGACGCTTCTCGCGTTGATGAATACGGGATATTACGACGAAGCGCGGGCGTGGCGCGACTGGCTGCTGCGCGCCGCCGCCGGAAGCCCGGCGCAGATCCAAATCATGTACGGGGTCGCCGGCGAAAGATGGCTGGCCGAACGCGAGGTGCCGTGGCTCGGCGGATACGAGAACTCGAAACCGGTTCGCATCGGCAACGCCGCCGCTGACCAGCTGCAGCTCGACGTCTTCGGCGAGGTCATGGACGCGCTCCATCATGCGCGGCTCGGCGGGCTCCAGGACCTCTCGGCCGCGTGGGAGTTCCAGCGCGCATTGCTCGCGCATCTCGAAACCGAGTGGCGCGCTGCCGACGAAGGCATCTGGGAGGTGCGCGGCGGACGCCGTCACTTCACCTATTCGAAGGTGATGGCCTGGGTCGCGTTCGACCGAGCCATCAAGACCGTCGAGGCATTCGGGCTCGACGGTTCGGTCGACGGCTGGCGACGGATCCGCGCGGAGATCCACGAGGAGGTTTGCCGGCGGGCGTTCAACCCGGAGCTCGGCTCCTTCGCTCAGGCATATGACAGCGATCTGTTGGATGCGAGCACGCTGCTGATCCCACAGGTCGGCTTCTTGCCGCCGGATGACGCGCGTGTCCGGGGCACTGTCGAGGCCATTGAGCGAAGGCTGCTGCAAGCCGGGCTCGTGCTCCGATACGACACCGCCGCGAGCGAGGATGGCCTGCCGCCCGGCGAAGGCGCCTTCCTCCCTTGCAGCTTTTGGCTCGCCGACGCCTACGTCCTGATCGGACGTCCCGCGGACGCGCAGCGCCTGTTCGAGCGGCTGGTCGGCTTGTGCAACGATGTGGGCCTGCTCGCGGAGGAATACGACACGGGCGCTCAACGCTTGGTTGGTAACTTTCCCCAGGCGTTCTCCCACATAGCGCTCGTCAACACGGCACACAACATCGCGCATGCGACGAAGCCATGTGAACAGCGTTCCGGGAGCGCGCGGCTCGCCAGTGCGGCCGAATAAAGCATTCTGTGCAGGGCATGTCTGGCGGTGATTTTGGAATGACGCGTGCTTCCGATCCGGCAGAAACCGAAGCCGAGACAGACGCTGATGCGCGCGCAAGGAATGCGAGAAGACCGCCTAATTTCGAAGGGCCGGAAATGCGCGGCGTAACGTTCCCATAGGCGTAAACCACGGCTGCAGCGGGATCTAAGCAACCATCTCGAACGCGCGCCTTTTGGCCCCCGAGTGCTGCTGAGTCGGTCCAGTGATCTTGTTGGCTTTACCGTGACTTACTTGGCTTTACCGTAGCTTACTGGAGTTCGCGGCATTGCTTAACCAGCTTTATAGCGAGGTGCTGCGGTGGGCGGGCCAACTCCGCCGGCGCTGTACTGCCTGACTGACGTGACGATGAATGCATCTGGGAGCGGCTCGACTGTGACCCGCCGCTGTGGTCAGCGGCGTAACCGCCTAGTATCCAGCCCGAGGATAACGCGATGAAACCGACGAGGACGCTCCACGATCTCGGTCAGAGCCTATGGCTCGACAATATCACCCGCGAGCTGCTGAACAGTGGCACGCTGCAACGCTATATCGACGAGTTTTCAGTAACGGGGCTCACATCGAACCCGACGATCTTCGATCACGCGATCAAGAAGAGCGCAACCTATGATTCCGAGATTTCCCGGAAAGCATCGTCGACGCAATCGGCAGAGGACCTGTTCTTCGACCTGGCGCTGGCGGATCTGACCCGGGCTGCCGAGCTATTCCAGCCCGTCTTCGCCCGCACCGACGGGGTGGACGGCTGGGTGTCGCTGGAGGTCTCTCCCCTCTTGGCCCACGACACCGACAGCACTCTGGCGGCCGCTCGCGGTCTCCACCGGCGCGGCGGCAAGCCCAACCTCTTCATCAAGATCCCCGGCACCGTTGAAGGACTGCCTGCGATCGAAGCGGCGATCTTCGCCGGGGTCCCGGTCAATGTCACACTGCTCTTCTCGCGGGAGCAGTATGTCGCGGCGGCCGAAGCCTACCTGCGCGGCATCGAGCGACGCATCGCGGCGGGGCTGAACCCGGCAGTCGCCTCGGTCGCCTCGCTTTTTGTCAGCCGCTGGGACGTCGCCGCCAGCGGCAAGGTCTCGGGTGAGCTGACCAACCGGCTCGGTGTCGCGATCGCCCAGCGCGCCTACACGGCGTACCGGGAGCTGTTGGCCTCCCCGCGCTTCCAGCGCGCCGCCAACGCCGGCGCCCGCGCCCAGCGCCTGTTATGGGCCAGCACCGGCACCAAGGATCCGCACGCCTCCGACATCCTCTATGTCAAGGCTCTCGCCGCGCCCTTCACCGTCAACACGATGCCGGAGGGCACCCTCGAGGACTTCGCCGACCATGGCGAGGTTGGCGCGCCACTCGCCCCGGACGGAGGCGATTGCGAGACGGTTCTGGCCAGCTTCGCCGAGGCGGGTATCGATGTCGACGCATTGGCCGCCCGGCTCCAGGACGAAGGTGCCAAATCCTTCGTCCAATCCTGGAATGACCTGATGGCCTGCATCGAGTCCAAGAGCACGGCGATCCGGAAGGCGAGCTGATGAAAGATGACACGGCCGGCCCGCCAACATGAGCGTGCACCACAATCCACGAGGGGACAATTCGATGAGCGTTTCGGCTTTGCGCCTGCGGCCCGCCTGGGCGGCGCTGGAGAAGCACTACCAGAAGATCAAGGACGTCCATCTGAGGCAGCTCTTCGCCGAGGATCGCGAGCGCGGTGAGCGGCTGGCGGTCGAGGCGGCCGGAACCTATTTCGACTACTCGAAGAACCGGGTCACCGAGGAAACCCTGAGACTATTGATTCAGTTAGCCCAGGAGTCCGGGTTGCGGGAGCGCATCGATGCAATGTTCCGGGGCGACAGGATCAATGTCTCGGAGGAGCGCGCGGTACTTCATACAGCACTCCGCGCGCCGCGCGGCGCTGCGATCGTGCATGACGGCCGCAATGTCGTGCCCGACGTCCACGCCGTCCTGGATAGGATGGCGGATTTCGCCAACCGCCTGCGCAGCGGCGATTGGAGGGGCCATACCGGCAAGCGCATCTGCAACGTCATCAACATCGGCATCGGCGGCTCCGATCTCGGCCCGGTCATGGCCTACGAGGCGCTGAAACACTATAGCGACCGCTCGATGGCGTTCCGCTTCGTATCCAATGTCGACGGCACCGATCTCGCCGAAGCGGTCAGCGATCTCGATCCCGCGGAGACCTTGTTTATCGTCTCCTCCAAGACCTTCACGACGCTGGAGACGATGACCAACGCGCAGAGCGCGCGCGACTGGCTGCTGGCTGGACTGAACCGCGACAAAGCCGCGATTGCCCGCCACTTCGTCGCCGTCTCGACCAATGCCGAGGAGGTCGCGAAGTTCGGCATCGACACGGCCGACATGTTCGGCTTCTGGGACTGGGTCGGCGGGCGCTATTCGATGGATTCCGCCATCGGCCTGTCGACGATGATCGCCATCGGGCCGGACAATTTCCGCGCTATGCTCGACGGCTTCCACGAAATGGACGAGCACTTCCGCACCGCGCCGTTCGAGCGCAACCTGCCGGTGCTGATGGGTCTGCTCGCCGTATGGTACAACAATTTCTTCGGCGCCCAGACGGTGGCGGTTCTCCCCTACGAGCAGTATCTGAAGCGCTTTCCCGCGTATCTCCAGCAACTCACGATGGAAAGCAATGGCAAGCACGTGACGCTCGACGGCGCCGGGGTCGATTACGACACCGGCCCGATTTACTGGGGCGAGCCGGGTACGAACGGCCAGCATTCCTTCTATCAGCTGATCCATCAGGGTACGCGCCTGATCCCGTGCGACTTCATCGCCTTTGCGCAGACGCTCAATCCGCTTGGCACGCATCACGACATGCTGCTGGCCAATGTGTTTGCCCAGACGGAGGCGCTGGCCTTCGGCAAGACGGAGGAGCAGGTGAACGCGGAGGGCACGCCGGACTGGCTCGTGCCGCATCGGCTGTTCGACGGCAATCGTCCGTCGAACACGCTGCTGCTCGATCGCCTGACGCCGGCCGCGCTGGGTAAGCTGGTCGCGCTCTACGAGCACAGCGTCTTCACTCAGGGCACCATCTGGCAGATCGATTCCTTCGACCAGTGGGGTGTGGAATTGGGCAAGGCGCTCGCCCAGCAGATCATTCCCCAGCTCGAGAGCGCGACTGAGCCCAAGCTCCGGCACGACAGCTCGACAAATGCGCTGATCCGGCTCTACCGCAAGCGCAAGGGAGGCGAATGATGCCGCGAGGATACCACCGTGCGCTCTACGTTCTACATCCTGCCGTTTGACCATCGCGGCTCCTTTCAGAAGAGGATGTTCGGCTGGAGCTCCCCGTTGAACGAGCCGCAAACCGCGGCAATCGCTGCCGCCAAACGGGTCATCTACCGCAGCGCTCGGCGCGGGCGTCCCCAAGGAGGAGGCCGGCATTCTGGTGGACGAGGAATTCGGCGCCGGCATCCTGCACGATGCCGCAGCCGAGGATATCGTCACCGCCTGCCCGTCCGAGAACGGACAGGACGAGAAAAGGCGCAGCTCGACGGGCTCAAAGGCGACAAGAGGGCTTACGACCATAAGCTGCGGCCGCAGATGATGGTCGGCGCCATAGAGGAGCTGCAGGCCGCCGGTGTCGACCCGGACGTTTGGAAGATCGAGGGTCTCGAGCGGCGCGAGGATTGCGAGAGGATCGTGGCGGCGGCGCGGGCCGGCGGCCGCGACCGGGTCGGCTGCATCATTCTCGGGCGTGGCGAGGATGACGCCACGGTTCGGGAGTGGTTCGCGACGGCTGCCGGGGTCGCCGGTTTTATCGGATTTGCCGTCGGCCGCACTGTCTTCTGGGATCCCGTGGCGGACTGGCGCGCGAAGAAGGTGACGCGCGAAGCTGCCGTCGCCGAGATCGCCCGCCGCTACCACGAGTTTGTCGAAGTCTACGAGGCAGCCGCGCCCCCGGCAGCGACCCGGGTGCAGGCGTAATTGCCAGCGCGGGGATACGACATCGCAAAGGAGGAATTTTTCATGCAGCTCGGAATGATCGGCCTCGGCCGGATGGGAGCAAACATGGTGCGCCGTCTACTGACCGGCGGCCACCAGTGCATCGTCTACGACAGGTCCGCGCAGGCGGTTCAGGCACTCGTCAAAGAGGAGGCAGTCGGCAGTTCCTCACTCGCGGAACTATCGCAGTCACTGACAAAGCCGCGGGCGATCTGGCTGATGATGCCGGCAGGCGTGGTCGACCACACCATCGCTGATCTGTTGCCATCTCTCGAGCGGGGCGACATCCTGATCGATGGCGGCAATTCCTATTACATCGACGACATCCGCCGCGCCAAGGAATTGGCGCCCGATGGCATTCACTACGTGGATGTCGGCACGAGCGGCGGCGTCTGGGGGCTCGAGCGCGGCTACTGCATGATGATCGGCGGCGAGCCGGCCGTCGTGAAGCATCTCGACTCGATCTTCGCCACGCTGGCGCCGGGTCGCGGTGACATCCCGCGCACCCCCGGACGCGAGAAGGCGAACGGAACCGCCGAGGACGGCTATCTGCACTGTGGACCGAACGGCGCCGGCCATTTCGTGAAGATGGTGCACAACGGCATCGAATACGGCCTGATGGCGGCCT
>JAFMSA010000287.1 GCA_017353855.1 Alphaproteobacteria bacterium | reverse complement strand
CACATCGACGGTAGACGCGAGGCCTGTCAGAAAGCGCGCTGATTGCCAGTGCCCTGAGCCCCTTATGCGCCACCGCGGCCCTAGATCAACGGCCGATCTGGTGAAATCCCCGCAAATGCCGCAGCGACGAGACCTGATAGGGTGTGGGGCCCCTTGGTCACACCAAAAGCAAAGGTGACGCCGCCACGGATCTCGCCAGCTGTTCGGGTATTGGTTGCGGGCGCCGCGCAACCCAAAGTCAACCGCGACATTGTCTTGCACTTGCCAGATCGCGCCGAACAGAGCGGAGCCGCTTCGAAACAGGCTGACGTGGCTTTCAAAAAAGATTTCAGCGACCGGCCGCACTGGCCAGTCGTGCGGACCCTCAACGATCGTATCGAGAAAGTAATCGGCATGCTGCTCGCGGATGAGCTCAATCTGAGCATTGAGGTGGGTCGTGCCCCAGTCCCAGCGCTGCGAGACGATACCGTTTAGGACTGCTCCGGTCCCGTGTTGATCATTGATCCCCGGCAACAGAATCCCGAACTCGGTCGCGATACTGGGCCCGGACTTCTCCTGTAGGCTGCCCTCGCGCAGCACGTCTTTGAGCAGCGCGTCGCTTTCAACCAGGCTTGTTCCGGGGATACCCGCGGTCAAACCATGAGTAAGCTTACTCTCTAGCGATGCTTCCCAGCCCGGAATAAAGCCGTAATCGATCCTGAGATCGGGAGCGAGCAGCGAGCGCTCGGCTCCATCGCGAAGGTACTCGACCGGGCCGAGCTCGATCTCCATCTCGCCCGGGTCCGCTACGGCCGCATGGGTGCCGTCGAACGGTCGATAGGATTTTACCTCGCTACACCAGACAGTAACCGCCGCCGCGGCAAGGGCTGCTACGCTTCCAACTGCCTTCATGAAGCCGGCCGAAACACCCAAATCGCTGCCGGCTCATTGGGCTCGGCCCGTACCGCCAGTAACAACCGGGCACGAACACCGAGGTGCGCGCTCCCGGTACTGTCGGCACGCGCCCAAACCGGCGGTAGCCCTGCTCATTCGACTCGAGCACGTCGACGATGCCCGCGCCACAGCTCACATAGACTCGGCGGCGTTTGCGATCGACGAACACATCACCGGCGTCACCGCAGGTTTCGGCCTTGCCCACGACATGCCCGTCCTGACTGGAGAGCGCCATCAAAATCGGCGGGCTGCGAAAGACGACGAGGATCCGGTGCGCATCGCCGTCGATCGCCATCGGGAAATTCGATCCTGCCTCTTGCGCCGACAACGATTGCGTCGACCCGGTAGCAAGGTCGACCACGACGATCTCATCCGCGTCCGGCACATTCTGGGTCCCGGGTTTGTCGATCTGAAACCCCTCCGGATGCGCTTTGAGACGAATATTCGCGGTCTTCTCCAGGCTAACGGGATCAATCACCGCAAGCGCACCCTTGCCGTAGCCCACCAGCACCCGGTTGTGCGCCGTGTCTACGCGCACATTGTCGGCATCGTCACCGAGCTCGATGCGCCCAATCGGGGCCAGATCCTCGCCCCGCAGAACGCGCACTGAGCCGTCGTCGCCATTCGCCACAAATATGCTATTCGAAGACGGGACATACGCAACGCCTTGCGGCTCGCTCAAACCGGCGATCTTACCCAGCACCCTGCCCGCTGCCAGATCGACTACGCCCAGGCTGTTGTTGCCGAGCTCGGCAACCAGCAGGCGCCTCCGCTTCAGATCGATCGCGAGGTGATCGATGCAGCCGCTCACCTGCCCGAGCGGGATCTTCGCCTCGAGTATCAGAGGTGGGCTCGTCGTCTGCGCATTCGCCGCGGCGGGCCAGATGAGGCTCGCAGCCAGAAGGATCGCCCACCCCAACACGTTCAGCTCTTCACGATATTGATCTGCGCCAGCGCTGCCTTCAGCCCTTCGGCGAGTTTCTTCGCGTCGTCATTGGCCCAGAAGTGCATGAAATAAAGATGCGGTTGATCGTCGAGCATGTGATTGTGGATTGCCGTAACCTCGATCCCGTGCTCGCGCAGCGCCTTCAGGACCGGGTTTACTTCCTTCGCGATCAGCACGAAATCGCCGGTGATCGCCGCCTTGCCGCCGCCGGTCGGCTGAAAATTGATCGAATTGGCCGAGCCCATTGGCGGCGGAACGTTCATTCCGTCATCGTTGATCGGTTCGGCGCGGGCGATGCTGACCTGATAGACGCCGCCGTTGTTGGTGCCCTTGGCACCGAGCGTCTGGTCGATCGCGGCCGTGTCGAGATCGATTGATGTCGGCGCCGCCGCCGGCGTGGCAGGAGAAGCGGAAAGCGGCGTCTTGGTTTCGCCGAGCGCCGCGTGCAGCGCTGTAGCGAGCTTCACCGGATCGCCATTCCCTTGCACATGCATATACATCGTGAAGGGCTGGTTGCGGAGCAGGTGATTATGCAATGCAGTCACTTCGATCCCGCCGGCGGCGAGCTTTGTCATGATCGGAGCGACCTCGTCCATTGTCAGCACGAGATCACCCATCACCATGCCTCTTTCGCCCATCTTCTCAAAGGCCAGCCAGCCGCCGAGCGCAAAGCCGGGTTTCAGCTCGACGCCATCCAGAGTGACCTTCAGATCGGTGCGCGGCAGGCCGACGCGGTAGATGCCACCCGGCGCTGTCGCGCCCTTCTTTCCAAGGGCCTCGCCGACCTGCGCCTGCCAGTCGTCAGCAGCAACGGCAAGACCGGGCGCTCCCACCAGTAGAGCTACGAGCAGTAACTCTTGCACATGTAACCTCATGGTCATCCTCTCTCAGCTGTCGAGTGCGTAATCCGAGACCGCGGTACTTTCAGTCAAGATTCTCAGTCACCGTCTTGAACGTCGTCCCTTGAAGCAACGTCACCTCGGCGGTTGCCTGTCCATTCTTCAACTCGGGGACGATGTAACCGCCCGAGACCCGGGATTCGCATTAACCGCCGTCTCGGTCGCGGTCAGCAAGGACGCCTTCGCTTTTGTCATAGCGGCCTTCTGCTCTGTTGCCTCGGTGAGATCGTCGGCATCCGTGATCTTCTCGGGCTTGGCGATAGTCCCGGTGTTGGGATCGGCGACAACCTCCAGGAAGTCGCTCCCCTTCATCGTGTAGACCGACAATTGCAGTTTGCGGTCCTCGATCTCGAACTTGGCCGAGATCGGGGTTCCTTGCGCCTCACTCGCTTTGAGCACGCCCTGCAAGGTCGCCGCCGCGTTTTGCATCGCGGCGGCCGACGCTGCCGGGCCGGTGTCTTCAGCCCAAGCAGGGAAAATCGTCGCACCCAAACACCCGATCGCTGCGACCAGCAGGACCAACGGTATTGCCCTTGAGGTCATTGGTTCGCTCTCTCCGGACATCGTCTCCCAAAAGCGTTGCACGGGTACTTTAAGGCAGTATTAAGGGGCGCTCAGTGTGGCGTCGGCATAAGAGAATGAGTCTTGCCGGCGATCGCCGAGCCTGGTAAACGTATGGGTCTCGGGGCAGGCGCCCCGTCAGACGGCCTTCCGTCCAAGCTCTGCGCTACTCGCGACGCGAGGAGTGCGCGATCATGGACACTCAAGGCCGTTTTTGCATTTCGGCGCCAGCTCTCTACTCCTGTCGCGGCACAGAGCTAGTCCCTATCGTCTTCGATGTCCGGAGGAGCCCGGGTTTTGATGCCGACGACACGGTAATCGTCGGTGCAGTCCGTCGGCTTCCGGAGAAGGCCGATCATTGGCGCAGCTCACTGCCCGAGGGGCGTTCCGTCGTCGTCTATTGCGTTCACGGACAGGAAGTCACCCAAAATACAGCGGCGGTGGTCCGCGCTGCCGCCAGGGACGCCTGTTTACCTCCGACACGGCATCGCGGGTTGGGTCGAACTCGGGCTGCCGCGTCGCCGCAAACTCGGCGCGGATTCGCACGGATGGGTCACCCGCGTGCGGCCCAAAATAGACCGCATCTGGCTGATCCGCCGCTTCATTGACCCCGAAGCCCGGTTCCTGTTCACGCCCACCGAGCGCGCCTTCGCCGTCGCCGCGGAGACCGGGGCCACAGCGTACGACATTCCCGGTGCCGAGCCGTTTTCTCATGATGGTGAGCTGTGCAGTTTCGACGCCTTCCTGAAGGAGTACGCCATCAAAGACCCGGCGCTGGACGCGCTAGCGCCGATCGTGCACGGCGCCGACACCGCAAGACTTGAGCTGACGCCGCAATCGCCGGGATTGCTTGCGGTGTCGCTCGGCCTATCGGCGATCTATACCGGCGACCACGGGATGCTCGAACGCGGCATGACGGTCTACGATGCGCTCTACGCCTGGTGCCGCGACTGTCGCGAACATGGCCACGATTGGAACCGGCGGCCATGATGACGAGAGCATAGGTGGAGAAAGTGACCGCCCCCGAACCGGCGAACCCTGAGGCTCTCGGCTCCGCGCTGCCGCTTCGACGTCCGCTGCGTGAAGTTGTTACCTATTTTCTGCGCCTTGGAACATTAGGGTTCGGCGGGCCGGTCGCGCTCGTCGGACTAATGGAAAACGAGCTCGTGCAAGAACGGCAATGGTTAACCAGGGACGAGATGCGAAACGCCGTCGCGGTCAGTCAGTCGCTGCCCGGGCCGCTGGCGATCCAAGGTCGGCATTTTTATCGCCTATCTGCGGGGCGGCTTCTGGGGCGCATGGGTCGGTGGATGGGCCTTTATTCTGCCCAACTTTCTGATCGTGGCCGCGCTCGGGACGCTCTACGTCCATTTCGGCGGGCTCTCTTGGATGACGGCGGTCTTCTATCACGTGAGCCCTGCGGTGATCGCGCTAATTCTTCATTCCTGTTACCGCCTGGCAAAGCTCGGTATGGAGGATTGGTTGCAATGGGTGATTGCGGCCGTCTGCTTTGTCATTACAGTTTGGCTCGAGGCCGAAGTCGCGATTCTGTTCATCGTCTCCAGGGTCGTCGGGATCCTTATTACGGGTCATTCGTGCGCGGTCGCAAGCCACCGACGGGTGCGCTGATGGCGCTCGCACCGCTCGGTATTGGCACGAAAGCCGCAAGCTTCGACATTCTCGGCAGATTGCTCGCGTTCTTCCTCAAAGCGGGGAGCCTCACCTTTGGCAGTGGGCTTGTCACCGTGCCGTTTCTCGAAAAGGGCCTAGTCCAGCAGACGGGATGGGTCAACGGGCGGGAGTTCCTGATCGCAGTCGCTGTTGGCATGATCAGTCCCGGTCCTGTCGTCATCACCGCCACCTTTGTCGGCTATCTTGTTGCAGGCTTCTGGGGCTCGCTAGTGTCGACCGTCGGGATCTTCCTGCCCTCATTCCTGCTGATCCTGATCATCGCGCCTATCCTAGTCCGGCATCGCGACAATTCGAATGTCCAGGGGTTCGTCAAAGGCGCCTACGCTGCCGCCATCGGCACTATCCTTGGCGCTTGCGTTTTACTCAGCAAGATCGCGATCGGCGATTGGCTTACTGCGCTCATCGGGCTTGGCAGCCTCGCCGTCCTGTTCCGGTACAAGGTCAGCAATCCGTTGCTGATGGCCGCAACCGCGGTTCTCGGCCTGATCGCTTTCCCTCTGCCGCAGCCCAGCTGGGTCTTTGTGAAATAGACGGGCGAGAGAGGTGGGGTTGAAGTTTCGGGAGCAAGAAATCGGACTCGGCCAACGATCACCGTCCCGGACGTGAGGGCTGCTGACCGCAATGGTTGGCATCGCAGTGTGGGGTCTTCTGGTACCAGCGATTTCTCGCGCTCAGGACAGCGCGATGCACATCGACATCTCCCGCATTGATCCGGGTCTTGTTCCGGACGACTTCACCATCCTGGTCACGTTCCTGATTGCGGGCGGTACCGGTTTCGGAGCGGTAGCCGCGGTACTCGGCGGCGTCTACGGCCTGACCGATGCGCGGCACCGGCTTCGCCTGGATCGGCTGACCGCGCCGAAGGCCAAATAACCGAACAT
>JAFMSA010000286.1 GCA_017353855.1 Alphaproteobacteria bacterium | reverse complement strand
CGGGTCCGGTCGAATTCGCACTGATCGCCGTGCCCGCTTCGCTCGCGACGGCCGCGCTCGAAGCCTCGATCGCCAAAGGTGTGCGCGCGGTCGTCATGTTCACGGCCGGTTTTGCGGAGACCGGAGAGGAAGGCCGCCTCGCGCAGCAGCGTCTCGCCGACATCGCGCAGCGCGGCGGCGTGCGGTTCTGCGGCCCGAATTGTCTGGGGCTGTTCAATCTGCGCGCCGGCCATACCCCGACCTTCGGTTCTTACCTCGAGGAAGGGCCGCAGCGCCCGGGTCCGCTCGGCATGGTCACCCAGTCCGGAGCTTTCGGGACGCACCTGCTGGCGCTTGCCAAGCGCCGCGGAATTCGCACCGGCGTGTGGATCAGCACCGGCAACGAGGCCGACATCCAGGTCGCCGATGGCATCTCGTTCCTCGCCGAGGACCCGCAGACACAAGCGATTGCCTGCTACATGGAGGCGATCAAGGATCGCGACCGTTTCGTCGATGCCGTGACGCGCGCCCGCAGCAACGGCAAACCGGTGATCGCGATGAAGGTCGGCGGCTCGGCCGTCGGCGCCGCGGCGGCCGCCTCGCATACCGCCTCGCTTGCCGGCAGCGATGCGATCTACGACGCCGTTTTCCGTCAACTCGGCGTCGAGCGCGCCGTCACGCCCGAGGATCTGATCGAGATCGCCTACGCCTGCACGCGCGGGCGCCTGCCTCGTTCACGCCGCTTGGCGGTGATGACCGTCTCGGGCGGCGCGGGGGTGCTGATGGCCGATGCGGCAGAGCGGGAGGGGGTGGAACTGACACCGCTATCAGCCGAAGCGCAAGCCGAGGTGCTCGGCTGGGTTCCGTTTGCCGCTGCCCGCAATCCCATCGATCTGACGGCGCAGCCGATGAACGAGCCGGCGCTGATCGACAAGGGCTTCGATCTGCTGCTCGGACGGGAAGGGTTTCCGGCGATCGCCGCGTTCTTTCTGCTGTGGGCGAGTTCGCCCAAGATGGGTGAGATCCTGTTCCGATCGGTCTCGCAGGCCGCCGCGCGGTATCCCGACTGCTATTTCGCATTGTCGGTGATTGCCGGCGACGAGGTGCGCCGGCGCTATGAGGAGGCCGGCATCGCGATCTTCGAGGATCCGTGGCGCGCGGTGGAGGCGGTCGCGGCCGCGATGCGCTGCGCAGAGCGCTTGGCTGAACGGCCGGAACTGGCCCCGCATCCGCTGCAGGGTTTACCGCCATTGCCTAAGCGACGGCTCGGCGAAAACGAGGCAAAGCGCATCCTTGCCGACGCGGGTATCCCGGCAATCGAGGAACATCTCGCGACGACCGGTGCCGAGGCCGCAGCCGCGGGCGGGTCACTGAGCGATCGTCTCGTGCTGAAGATTCTGTCGCCCGACATCCTTCACAAGACCCAAACCGGCGGCGTGTCGCTCGACGTCCCTGCCACACAAGCGGCTGCCGCCTACGACGAACTGATGGCCCGGGTCCGCACGCGGGCGCCGCAGGCTCGCATCGAAGGTGTGCTGGTCTCGCCGATGTTGCGCGAGGGTGTCGAAACGATCATCGGCGTGCAGGACGATCCGGTATTCGGGCCGGTCGTCATGTTCGGGCTGGGCGGCGTCTTCGTCGAGGTCATGCGCGATGTCACGTTCCGCATGGCCCCGTTCGGCACCGCCGAAGCCCGCCGGATGATCGGTGAGATCAGGGGCGCGGCCCTCCTCGAAGGAAGCCTCGGCAAGCCGACGGCGGATATCGAGGCATTGGCGCAGGCGCTCTCGCACCTGTCGCGTTTCGCCGCCGCACAGCGCGGGCAGTTCACCAGCATCGAGATCAACCCGCTGTTGGTCCGGCCGCGCGGCGGCGGGGTGGTGGCATTGGACGCGCTTATTGTGGCCAGCGGTCCCGAGCTTGGCTTGGCTCAGCTTGACTAATGCGAGGTTTCCCGGCCGGGAACCCATGGCTCGGGGGCACGCGGCTCAAGGTCGCTCACGACATCGACGACGACCGGCTCGCCGGCCCCGAGCGCCTCGGCGAGTGCGGGTGCGATCTCGCCCGGCCGTTCGACCCGAAGGCCACGGACGCCGAAACTCTTCGCGACGGCGGCAAAGTCGGTCGGTCCAAAGCGGATGAGTTCCTCGCCCCTGCCCGGCCGGTTGCCGGCGATGCGGCGCACGCCCGTCAGGTTCTGGCCGAAACCGGAATTGTTATTGACGACGATCGTGGCGGCAAGACCGCAGCGGCGGGCCGATTCCAGTTCCGCGAGATGATAGTAGAACCCGCCGTCGCCCGTGAAGCACAACACCGCGCGGCCTGGCGCGGCACATTTGGCGCCAAGCGAGGCCGGAAATGCCCAGCCGAGCGATCCGGCCGCGCGCAGGTAGCTCTGCCCCGCGCCATCCAGCTCGATCATCGTGCCGGTCCAAATCCCCGAATAGCCGGTATCCGCGACGACAATCGCATCGGACGGCAAGGCCCGTGTGATTTCGGCACACAGCCGCTCGACACGGATCGGCACCGTGTCGCCCCGGACGAGCGGAGTCATCCTCACGCGCCAGTCGTCAACCAAGCGGGCTGCTTCCTCGGCGAAACCGGTGTCGCGTGCCGGCGCACCGAGCACACGATTGAGGGCTGCCAGTGTCGCTTTCGGGTCGCCGACGAGGCCGGTTGTGTTCGGATAGCTGCGCCCGATTTCCAGGGGATCGGCATCGATCTGCACGATCCTTGTGTCGCGCGACGGCACGTTCCAGTTCAACGTGACCTGGTCGCCGGTGTCACAGCCTACGAACAGCACGAGGTCGGCGCCATGCACGACCCGGTTTGCCGGCGGCGCCGAATAGCTTCCGGCTACGCCGACACAAAGCCTGTGCTGCGTCGGTATGAGGGCACGCGCGCCGAGGGTCGTGGCAATTGGCGCCTGCAGCGCCTCGGCCAAAGCGAGAACTTCCGGCCCCGCCTGCGAAGCGGCGGCCCCATCCCCGGCAACAATTGCCACTCGCGGGGAACCGCGCAGCACGGCAGCGGCGCGTTCGATCTCGTCGGCACCGGCAACCGGCCGGTGCGGCGGTATGCGCCGCGCTTCCGGATCGATGACTGGCGGCGCATCTGTCCGGCCGAGCTCGACCACATCGCCCTGCAAGCCACAGAAATCCAGATGCGTCGGGCGCGGCGTATCGGCCAACGCAGCGCGCCAGGCGTGACGCAGGAGGCGTGGTAATTCGGCGGTGGAATCGACTTGTGTCGAAAACTTTGTCACCGCAGCGAAGAGCGGGGCGTGCGCGATTTCCTGATAGGCGTTGCGGTGTTGGAATGACGGTTCTTTGCGGCCGGTCAACGCGATGACGGGGCTGCGTCCGAGAAAAGGATCCTGCAACCCGGAGGCGAGGTTGGCGGCACCCACCGATTGCGCCATGCAGACGCCCGGCCGCCCGGCGACGCGAGCATAGCCGTCAGCCATGTAAGCCGCCGCTTTTTCACTATGGGCCAGCACGGGGGTCACCCCGAGATCAGCGAGCTGCAGCAAAGTGCGGCGCAGCACCGACTCGACAAAGAAGACGTGCGTCGTACCCGCTCCGGCCAGCGCCTGCGCCAGCCATTCGGCGCCGTTCAAAGAACCATGTTCACTCAATTTCGCTTCCTCCCAGCGGCGATCACGGACCGCGCTTGGCGGCCGCACACGAGGATGTGATAATCATCATCCAGAGCAGGTCCGGCAAGCCCGCGGCGATGCGCACGCAGAGGAGGAACATGATGTCGACCGCCAGCCAACGTTATGATGTCGGCGGGGTATTACTGTCCCGGCCATTCAAAATCCGCCGGCTCGGTCATTTCGGCTTCAATGTGGACAAGTTGCCCGAAGGCCGCGAATTCTACGGCGACCTGCTCGGCTTCACAGCCTCCGACACACTCGATTTTTCCCGCGCACCGTGGTTCCCGAAGGATGCCGATCTGGGCGATCCGCGCGGCTACTTCATGCGCTACGGAACCGATCATCACGCCTTTGTGCTGTTCCCGAAGAGGGTGATGGATCATCGTGCCGACCGCAAATTCGCGCCGGAGGTCACGATCAACCAGATCACCTGGCAATGCGGCAGCCTCAAGGAGATCGTCGACGCCCACACCTATTTCGAGCAGCAGCAGGTCCGTATTCAGCGTGTCGGACGCGACATGCCGGGCAGCAATTGGCATGTCTATGTCTATGATCCTGACGGGCATACGAATGAATTTTATTACGGCATCGAGCAGATCGGCTGGAATCAGCTCAGCAAACCGCGCGATATGTATTATCGCGGCTTCGGCGAGAAGCCGACTCTGCCGCAGGTGTCGGAAGCGGCTGAACTCGTCGAGGCAATGGACAAAGGCATCGACGTGCTCTCGGGACACCGCCCGCACCAGATACCGGCCGCGTCCTATGACGTAGGAGGCGTGCTGTTGCCGCGGCCGTTCAAGGTGACCAAGATTGGTCCGGTAAATCTCTTTGTCGACGATGTCGAGCGTGCCGAGGGCTTCTATAGAGACCGGCTCGGCTTTGTCAGCAGCGAAGAGACAACTTATCGCGGCGCACGCTGCGTCTTTCTGCGCTGCGGGGCAGAACACCACAGTCTGGGACTGTTCCCGAAGGAACTGCGGCGTGCGCTCGGCCTCAGCGAGCGCTCGACCTGCATGTCGTTCGGCGTAGAGGTCGGCAGTTACCGGCAACTGCGCGAAGCTGTCGCATTCCTGAAGGCGCACGGCGTGAGGTTCGTTGATTCGATCCCGCCCGAGCTCTACCCCGGCATCGATTACACGGCCTTTGCGCTCGACCCCGACGGCCACTGCATTCAGCTCTATTACTACATGGAGCAGATCGGATGGGACGGCCGGGTCCGCCCGGCCGGCGAGCGGCGGAGGGTAAACGGCGAATGGCCCGAGGTGCTTGAACCGCTGTCCGACACCTACGTCGACCAGATCTTCCAGGGCCCGCTGGGCTAAGCGGGATGACCCCCGGGGAATACCTCGGGCGGCTGCGCGCTCTGCTGCCGGTGCTGCGCGAGCGCGCCGCAGATGCCGAACGGTTGCGGCGCCTGCCCGACGAGACTTTGGCGGATTTCCAGCAGGCCGGGCTCTTTCGCGCGCTGCAGCCAAAGCGCTATGGAGGCTACGAGCTCGATCCCGACGTGTTCTACACGGCCGTGATCGAAACTGCCGCCGTCTGCGGTTCGAGCGCGTGGATCCTCGGGGTCATCGGCGTGCACAATTGGCATCTGGCGATCTTTCCGCCGCGGGCGCAGGAGGATGTCTGGGGAGAGGACACCGGTATCCAGCTCTCGACTTCGCTGGCGCCGACCGGCACGGTCGAGCGGGTCAAGGGCGGTTACCGGCTGAGCGGCCGCTGGTCTTTCTCTAGCGGCTGCGACTTCTGTCACTGGGCCGTGCTGGGCGGCATCGTGGCGCCGGTCGAGAGCGGGCAGCCGCCAGAAGCGCGCGTTTTTCTCGTGCCGCGACGCGACTACGTGATCGACGACAACTGGCACGTGATGGGTCTGTGCGCTACCGGCAGCAAGGATCTCCTCGTCTATGACGCGTTTGTGCCGGAATACCGCACGCATTCCTATTTGGATGCGTTTCATCTGCGGCATCCAGGCAACGCCGTAAACGATGCGCCGCTCTACCGTCTGCCGTTCGGGTTGGTCTTTGCCAACGGGATCACGGCTCCTGCCATCGGCTCGGCGCTGGGCGCGCTTGAGGCATTCCGCGAGCAGTCGGCCGGACGCGTCAGTGTGCGCGACCAGTCGCGCGTCGTCGAAGATCCGTTCATGCAACATCGCATGGCGGAAGCCGCTGCCGAAATCGGTGCTGCGCGCGACCGTCTGCTCGCGAATTTCGTCGAGATGATGCGCCTGGCTCGCGCTGGCGAAGAAATCTCATTCTCCGCGCGCGCCCGCTATAAATGGGATGCCG
>JAFMSA010000285.1 GCA_017353855.1 Alphaproteobacteria bacterium | reverse complement strand
TCGAACAGGTTGAAGCCGGCATAGGGACGACCGTCGTTTTGGACCGGCTGCGAGAGCCTGTCACGCTTGTCACGGCCGTTGCGAGGATCCCCGATCGCGGACAAGAACCCCCGGTAGCGGCTGATGGCGGCCTCCAGGATCTGTCGCAGCGCAGGCAGGATGTATATGGTCTTCTGCAACGATGCCCACTTGGTTTCCTTGCTGCCGTCACGGTGTTCCAACCTCGCGGTAGTGGGTTCTGCACGAGCTCCAAGCGCTGAAGCGCGTGGCCGGGATCGAGGCGCTGCGACTCGACACCAAGCGGGTGCTCGTCGAGGCGCAGGCGAGTGCCGGCGGGAAATGATATCGGGAAATCGCTGGCTACAACGACGATCCTAAGCCACCACTGGTTTGAGAAGCGGCTCAAACCGACCGCGCTGCGCGCCGCCAATTGCCCCGCGGCGCGGTGATGATTGGCGGCTGCGCCGTTGCCCGGCTGGTCCAGAATGCGGATAAAGGAGGGGTCAAGACGAGCAAGGAGGACAGCATGGATCGCACGCCGCCCCAGCCGAGAATCGACGATCGCGGGCCACCACGCGTGAAGCGCTGGGAGGAGCAGCGCTGGCTCATCGACAATATCATCCGCGCCAACGGCATCGATTGGGACCAGCCGCGCTCGATGTATCTGAGCGCCCCGTGCGGCGTTCAGGGAAACGCCGATTTCGCCGCGATCCGCCAGCGCGTGCAGAAGATGGCGGATATCGGTCCCGCCTTCGCCGCGACCGCGCGACGCCGCGAGGAAAAGGCGCGCGACGCACAGGCCGCAGGGCTTACCGTAACGGCACGTGACAACTTCTTCATGGCCGCCATCCACTGGGGCGCAGCGCAATGGCCGTACGACGAGAACAATGAGACGAACCTCGCTTACAATCAAAGGAAGCGCGAATGCTACGAGAATTACGCGCGCCTTTCCGATCACCGGGTCGAAGCGACGTGGATACCGTTCAAGGACAGCGCATTGCCGGCCTGGTTCCACTTGCCGCCCGGCTTCAGCGGCGGCCGGCTTCCCTGCGTCATCGCCATTCCCGGCATGGACAGCTTCAAGGAGATGGCCGTCGCGCTCTACGGCGATCGCTGGTTGAGCCGCGGCATCGCTGTGCTGGCGCTCGACGGTCCCGGTCAGTACGAGGCGCCGATCCTCGAGATCAACGTCAGCATGGAAAACTGGATCGCGACCGGCACGGCGGTCGTCGATTGGCTCGCTGAGCGAGGAGAGATCGATGCCGACCGGATCGGCGTGACGGGCAACAGCTTCGGTTCGTTCTTTGGAACGATCGCCGCCGCGAACGAACCGCGCTTGCGCGCCTGCGCCGTCGTCGCGACCTGCCTGGAGCCGGGCTGCCACACCATTTTCGAGGAAGCCTCGCCCACTTTCAAAAAGCGGTTCATGTACATGTCGGGGTACACGGACGAGGCCGCATTCGACGAGTTCTGCCGGACGTTGACCTGGGAGGGTCATGTCGACCGCATCCGCTGCCCCTATCTGTGCGTCGCGGGCGAGGCCGAAGAGCTAAGCCCCCTCGAATGCGCCGAGCGGCTGATGCAGGAGCTGAAGGCGCCGAAGCGGCTCGTCGTCTACCAGGATTCGCGCCACTCTGTGGGAAATGTCCCTGCCGCCAATCTCGGCCCATTCCCGCCGGTCCTCGTAGCCGACTGGATGGCGCGGCGCCTCGACGGCGAGCCCTTCCCAAGCGAGCGCTGGTACGTCGAGGCGAACGGTCACGTGGTGAAGACGCCATATTGACGACGCCCTATCGACACACATCGCCAGGCTAAGGCTGCCGTCGCCTCCCCGCGCGCCGCCTGCCAGGCCCCCGCGCAGCGGCAAATCGCGTCGTAGCTGCCGCCGTGGCCGAATCAGCGTCAGCCGCTCGCGCCGCGGCTTCGCCTCGATTTCTAGCTTCATTAGCCAGACTTCGTTGCCTCCTTGCCCTATGAATCGGAGTCTTGTTACGCCATAGAAGCGCCTTGGCCGCCGGCCAGGACAGCGACCGAAATCAGACCGCCTCGCCCCGAAGGTCCGCACGGTCGTCGCGACTGGGCGCAGCTATCGCGTGATCGGCCGCGAATTGGAGCTGAGGAAGAACACGATCGCCGAATGGTAAAGCGTACTCGGGTTCAGCGCGACAACCCCTAAAGTTCCTGGTATGTCCGCTAGAGGAATCTAGCACCCGTTCTACGGCGTGACCCTGACCTGACTGTCGCCTAGTCCAGCAATCGGGCTCGACAGCTCATGCTCCTGTCGCCATCCCTGATTGCCCCGCAAGTCCGAGGCCGATATTTTCCCGGCGACTGCCGCCCTCCGCCGACCGCAACAATCACCACTGTTTTGCGACCGCCAAAACGCAGATTGCTCACCACGAGAGCACCTTTCCGATCCTGCGCAAGGCGACCTAAAACAACGCCAGGGTAATTCCTCAGTCGTCGGCCCTCTTCGAAACCCAAACTCAGCGCATACGCCAGCGATAAATCCCCAAGACCGACACGACCGCCAGTCCACCGCGGTTTCCTCCCTCGAGGCTTTTCGGACGCCTGCCTCCTAGTATGTCGTCATGCCTGCGACTGGCAGACATTCGAAAACCCTTAACGATACCGGACTCTCGCCCAGCTACGCCGCCGCTCAGGATCGAAAAGAATATTGCTTCCTCCTGGCGCAACGCCGCCATTCTCTGCGTCGGCCCTATTGGGCGGCTCGCTTGCGCCGCTTACGCGACTTTGATCGTTAGGTCCTCGTAGGGTGCGGTATACGGGAAGCCAGCGATCGCGCCAAACGAGGATTCGCCGACGCGCGGGCCAACCCCGTTCAGGAAGGCGAGCTGCCAGATCGGCGCGAAAATTGTCCGCTCGTAGACCAGCTGCTGCATTTTGAACAGGATCTGCTCACGGCGCCTGCGGTCCGGCTCGACCGCTTGCTGCTCGTAGAGCGTGTCAATGTCGGGGTAACTGTCGTAGGCGAATGGACCGCCCCTGACGACATAGCTTTCAAACCGAGTGGCAGCATTACCAAACGGCGCCGGACCGGCCTGGATGACGCCGTCGCGGAACGTATGCTGCGCGTAGCCCTTGATGAAGGCGGCTCGTTCGACCGGACGCAATTTGATGCGGATGCCGACCGAGTTCAAATTGTCCACGATCGCCTCACCGAGATTGCCGTAGGAGGAGTCACAGTGGTACTGCCCGGCGTCGAAGCCGTCGGCGAAACCGGCTTCCGCGAGCAGCTTTTTCGCCTGCGGTGGGTCGTAGGCCGGCGCCGGCGGCTGCCAGAAAAAGTCGTAATTATAGGGGACGAGCGGATTGCCGGTGATCCTGGAATACCCGAGGGTCAGGGCCTGGTTGGTGCCCTCCCGATCGATCGCCAAGCTGGCTGCGCGGCGCACGCGGGCGTCCTGCCACGGCGATTTGGGATCCCACTGATCGGGGAAATAGAGGCAGAATACCCCCTGCACAATTGCCGGTTTCAAAGTCAGCCCTGGTGTGTGGCGGATTTCTTCGGCGAGTTCGCCGCGCACCGAATAGGCAATATCGACCTCGCCGCGCTTAAGCGCCGCGAGCCGCGTGGTCTCTTCGGGAATCACCTTCCAGATGAGCCGTTTGACGGCCGGCGGCTTGCGCCAATACTGGTTGAAGGCTTCCAGCACCAGTTCGACGCCAGGGGTGAATGAGACGAATTTGTAGGGGCCGGCGCCGACTGGAGCCTGCTTGAAGCCTGCATCGCCGACCTTTTCGACGTATTTCTTCGGGACAATCCAGCCGGCGCCGCTGGCGCTCGTGTAGAACGTCAGAAAATCCGACCATCGGCTTTTCAAGTGAAAGCGGACGCGCTGCGGATCGAGGACCGTCACGTCGGCGACCCGACCTTTTAACAGATCGTGCGAGCTGCCGCGGTAACGGTCGAACGAGAATTTGACATCCTCGGCGGTGACCGGGTCGCCGCTGTGGAATTTGATGCCGGCTCGCAGCGTAAATTCGTATATGAGCCCGTCCTCCGACTGGTCCCAGGATTGGGCGAGGCTCGGCGCCAGCGGCGAGCCCGGCATCGGTTTTACGAGGCCATCGTGCAGCGCGTACAGCAGCATGAACGGGGTGATGATCCCGGAATTGTCGGCCGGGTCGAACCAAACCGGGGCCAGCGAAACGTGCACCGCCCAGGTCAGCTGCCCGTCGGGCGGCACGGCTGGAGCGCGACCGGCAGCGCCGGCCGCTATGACAAAGCTGGCGCCGCCTGCCAGAACCTGGCGGCGGGAGGTGGTCTCGAACCTGTCAAACGGTGCTAATTCTCTCATTGCTCGCATCGCACCTTCGCTCCTGCATTACGGCGCCATTGCCTGAGGGGCTTCCAGCCGGTCGCGGCGGCGTCGGCCGTCACATTCTATCTCTCGGATGTGAGGCGGTGTAACGATCTCGGTTCGTCGCCACTCCTCGATTGCGCTCACGATGCGCCCGTGCACCGACGATAGCAATTCGGGCGGCGCCGCTAAGACCGAAGATGTGCCCGCTGCGATCTCGTGTCTTCCTCTTCAGCTGCCATGCAGCGCATTGGGTTTACGCAGCAGGGCAGTGTCGGCTCTCCGCTCTATCAGAAGCGTCTGAAATTATCGAAAGGAGGGTCTGAATTGGGGCATTCGTGGCCAACGGCCCTGTATGTCGGAACGTCCACGGAGCGGACACTCGCACTGTATTTTAGCTTGGCCAGCCGCCGCCTTACGCCAGTTCGTCGAGCAGAGCCTTTGCCTCTTTGAGATCGGGAGGCACTGCGGACCTTCTCAGGGTCGACAACGGGTGGTCGTGCCGGGACGAGTTCCGGCGCGGGCGTGGTGCGGCGGTTCAAAGTGACCTGATGCGCACGAAGCTGTGCAATTTGGCCATCGGGGACGGCATGCTACCACTTTCGTTCTTAGCTCCGGCCCACGGACGACAACGAATTCCAGCAATCAGTGGGTCACACATGCACCGCAGAATCTCGTCCGCACAGTTCGCCAATTCCTTCGCGGTTATGCGGAGACCACGAGCACACCCCGGCCTTTCGAGGTGGCCGCGCAAAAGGGTGGCACGCGGCTTCCGATACTGAAACTCCAGCCCTCGAGCGGCACGCACTCGCCGCGTGATAGCAAACGGCACGGGTCGCAAGGGTAAGAGCTCGGGCTTACCTCGCCGCACACGAGCGCTCCTAACTCGATGCTTTATGGCGGGAGAGGCATGCGCGTCGACGAGGACAACCGGTCGAATCACGCGACCGGTCTTGACGAGCCAAAAACTCTCGCACGCCGATTGGCACCGGTTGGTCGACATCCCGGACAATCAGTTCGAAGCGCTGGTCATGCGTGTTGGGTGAAGGCACAGATCACCGGCCACTTTTTCGCCATTGGCCGGTAATGAAAAACCGCCCACCAGTCTCAAGCCTCATCGTGCGCTCGTTGCAGACTGCGCGGCAGATCCGCGCTTCTTCGGCGTCTTTAGCAGTGGCCTCGAGGAGTGGCTCCGGCCATTCGTTCAGCACCGAGTCGGTGCCTCCCAGGCAGGATCAAATCGAGCTCGTACTCGTGGTGTTGCTCGTAGGAAATGCCGTAGCGGTCGAACACCTGTCGAGCCTGCTCGAAATAGACGGAGTCGAGATGATGGCGCCGGGTGTTAGCAGGGCGCGGTGAGTTC
Source organism: Alphaproteobacteria bacterium (assembly GCA_017353855.1). Lineage (GTDB taxonomy): Bacteria > Pseudomonadota > Alphaproteobacteria > ATCC43930 > CGMCC-115725 > AP-15. The sequence goes on along the minus strand of JAFMSA010000285.1, from coordinate 244 downwards.
AACTGCGTCGGCGCTCGCGGCAAGCGCGATCCCGGCGAGCAGGACGCGCGCGAGTGACTGGATCATCGGCGGCGGCCTCTCGATTGCACCGGACCCTGCCAGGTTTCGAACAAGTCGCGCGTGCCTGCTTGCATTCGGGCATCCCGACCGGAAACCAGACATTCATCCCACGGCCCGGGTGCGAGTTGCCTTGTCACGGCCGATCGAGGTCGGTGTGCCAATTCGCCATGTGAGATGCATGCGT
>JAFMSA010000284.1 GCA_017353855.1 Alphaproteobacteria bacterium | reverse complement strand
CCCCCGGGTCGGTTTTGCCAGCGCAATGTTAATTAAGTATGCTTTTTCGTGACAGACTGCCCACCAACCAAAAGGCTGATTGCCGGTTCTTCCTTATCGAGCTCGTCAGAACCGCGGCTTGACTCGGTGGCCGCTCAAAGACCTTAAGGACGCACTCTCCCGAAAGCCTAGACGGATTTGTCCTCTTTTTGACTCTCCCCATATGGGGCCGGGAAGGTTCAGAGATGCCGGCATTCACCGTCGCAAGAGCCGCACGAGAGGCGGGATAGGTCAGACCTCCTGACACAGCGTATCGCAGGAATGTCCGGTCCCGGCGCGCCGTTTCACGGTGTTTGCGCTGCGCAGACAAAACAACCGAGCAGGTATTGGTTCGCACCTTGGCGCGCGAGGTTAGCGATTACGTCGACTATGCCAGGGAGTTCTGCCATGAAATTGCTCTTCGCCGCTGCCGCGGCAACATTGGCCGCGGCCACTGCTACCTCGGCCGCGGAGCTTGGTGTTCCACCTAACACCTTTGGAACGCTCGATCATGTTTTTCTGATCATTATGGAAAACCAGACCGATACGGACATCCTCGGCAATCCGAACGCCCCGTTCATCAACGGCTACGCAAAGGTTGCCAATCAAGCGACAAACTATTTCGCCGTCGGGCATCCCAGCGCCCCCAATTACCTCGAAATGATGGGGGGATCCAATTTCGGCGTACCAAACGACTATTGGCCGAACTGGGTCAACACTGGCTGCGTCGACAACGCGCCGGGCAGTACCGGCTGCGACAACGCGGTGACCCCGATCGCCGTCGCCGGGGTCGACAATCCGGTTGCCGCAACCGCTGCTACGTCCACGCAATGTAATGGCCAGATCACCATTACTGGCACGCCCGCCCCCAATGACTGTGCGCTCTACGATTATCCTTCGGCGACGTTCACGCCCAAATCGATTGCCGATCAGCTCGTCTCTCAGCAGAAGAGCTGGAAGACCTATCAGGAAAGCTTGCCAAGCGTCGTCTCCGGCATCAACTATTCGGACGGAACCTCGTCGAACCTGAGCCCTGTATCAGTGTTCGGATCCGGTCCCATTCAGCAGCTTTACGCAGTCAAGCACAACCCGTTTGCCTATTTCCAAGATATCGAAGTTGGAGGGGAGGACGGTCTGAGTCTTGCGCAAGTGACGGATTTCGACGGGGCCGATGGGCTGTGGAGCGATCTGCAAACGGGGATGCCGAATTTCGCGGTGATCGTGCCCAACCAGTGCAATGACATGCACGGCTTGGTTTCGGGCGAGACACCGATTTGCAACTCATCGACGACAGACGAAGCCGGCTTCCTGATTGCCCAGGGGGATGCTACGGTTGGTAAACTGGTCAACGGCATCAAGACTTCGCCGGTTTGGCATCAGGGTCGTAATGTCATTGGGCTGGTCTGGGATGAAAACGACTCCTCCAACGCACCCAACCGAGTCGTTCTACTGGTCGAAACCAATTACGCGACCAATGGACGCGTCGACGCACAGACCTATGACCATTACTCCTTGCTGCGCACCCTCGAGGCCGGCTTTGGCCTACCTTGTCTCAATCACGCCTGCGATCCGACATCCCAAGTCATCAATGACTTGTTCGGCGGTTGAAGCGTAGAGCTTAATTTGATTTAAGTTGCTTAAGTTTGCAGTCCGGGTCCGAACCGAGGAGGCATACGGACGTCGGTCTTGAACCTAGAGGTCAATGTGGTCTCCGGTCGCCTTTCGACTTAGGAGTAAAAGTGGGCATCCGAGAAAGCCCGCGGCTTTAGCCGTGGGACTGCTTACAACCTCCTCCTCCGGCGATGCGTGTAGGCATGCAAAGATGTCCGTGCCGTTAGACGCCTATTTATTGTATCCAAGATCCCCGTGCGCGGCGCGATACGCCAGTCAATGCCCTTTGGACGCCATGATTGCGCGCGATCATTGGCGAAAATACCCGATCTGACCCGAACCGAAGCGCCACAAAAACGGCCTTCGCACTCCTGTCTCAGCGGACGATTTCCCACGAATAGTCGAATAGTCCTTCCACCCTCATCCCGGGTCATCCCGGGCGTGCATGTTCCCGGCTGGGCGCGACGGTTTGCTCGACGAAGGGTGCGGGAGTGCGCTCAGCGCGGTGGTCATTTTTCGCCACGTTACTGAGGTTTTGCTAACGAATTTGCAATTCCTGACGAAGGGGGGGTCCGCCGAACTCTAACGCGTATTGCTTCCTTGATTTCGCTTTACCCCGTACTATCGGGGCGTTCGTCACCATGGCGTTGAAGTCGACCGCCCCCGATTAGGGTCGACCGCGTTGGAGGCGACCGCCCTTTGGCTGGGATTCCGTACTTTATACGTCGATTCAGCAATGATTCGTGCGCGTCCCTGGCGCGAGCGGGGATTTGTGAAAGCAACCAGTTTTTGGATGCACTACCCGCGCAGCGGCTCCGGACCGGCGAGCCTGCGGCGAGCGGTTGCGTCCAGACGCAATATGCATTTTGGGAAATCCGCTGACATGCCCGATAAATGCCCCAGCCAGCCGGCTTGGCACCGCCGGTACCACGGGCATCATCGCCGGTATGGCCCTGCCGTTCACCCGCGCCCACCATATTTCCCGCAGCGACGGCTGCTTTTTGCGCAAGCGAATCGCGTCAACGAGGCAAATTCACTGCTGTCCCGCTCACGCTAAGGGACAGGCACGGATCGTTCCCAAGCGCGTCATCGGGAGAGGATCATGCGGCTGTTCCGCGACCAGGCCGTCCGCCGTAAGCTCGAGAAGCCATCGGGCATGGTGCTTCACTGTTCCTCATGGACCCGGCCGGTGGCTGCAGCCTCACTGGTCCTGGGCGCCGGCTTGCTCGCCTTGATCGTCTTCGGCCACTACACCAGGGCCGTCGCGATCTCCGGATATTTGGTCCCGGACGGAGGAATCCTGCGTGTGTTCGCGCCGCAGCCCGGTGTCATCGTGGAGAAGCGGATCAAGGCCGGCGATCACGTCGTCAAGGGTCAGACGTTGTTCGTGCTTTCGGCCGATCGCGAGGGACGCGATCGCGAGCCGCTGTACGCGCTCACCACCGAGACGCTGCACGACCGGCGGGCGAGGATGGCGGACACTATCGAGAAGACCCGCAGCATCCAAGCCGCCGAGATCGACAGCATCAAGGTACGCCAGCAGGACACGGTCGCCCGGCGCGCATTGCTCGACGAGAAGATCAAGATCCTGGAGCGAGCGATCGATCTACGCGCGTCGACCCTAGAGCGCAAGAAGCTGCTCGCTGACCGCAAGCTCTTGACGGCCGACGATAGCGAGCAGGCCGAACTCGGCCTGCTCGATCAACGGGCCCAGCTGTCCGGGCTGCAACTCGACCGCGCTACCCTGACGCAGGAGCTGCGTAAGTTGGAAAACGATCTGAAGGTCAAGCCCCTGCAGCAGCGCAATGACATCAATGGGCTGGAGCGCGAGTTGTCGTCACTCGACCAGCAACTTAGCGAATCCGAGACGCGGCGCGGGAACGTCATCGTCTCACCAGCGGGCGGCGTGCTCTCCGTCGACTTAGCGATGCCTGGCCAATCGGTCATCCCGAGCCAGCCGCTTGCACTGATCCAGCCCGATGGCGCGGCGCTGCAGGTGCAGCTCTTCGCGCCCAGCCGCGCCATTGGCTTCGTCAAGCCAGGTGACCGCGTCAACCTGCGCTACCAGGCCTTTCCCTATCAGAAGTTCGGTCAGCAACAGGGCCGCGTCCGCTCGATCTCGCGCACCGCGCTGTCGGCGGATGAGCTCGCCTCATTGAATCTGCCACAGCAGAACCGGAGCGAGCCGCTCTATCGGATTGTGGTCGAGCCACGCAAGCAGGTCATCGAGGTCGACGCCGGAGAGGTATCACTGCAGGCCGGGATGACGGTGGACGCCTACGTCCTGCAGGAAACCCGTGCGATCTACGAATGGATGCTCGAGCCCCTGCTCGGCGTCAAGGGCGTCGCGTTCGCGAGTGGAGCAGCAGATGCACCCTGAACTTACGCCGACTGGTGGGCAACGACCGGCGCGCGGCGTGTCCCGCACGCAGGTCTCGCGGCGCGCCCTGGCAGGGTTGTGGCTGCGGCGGGACGAGCCGCCCGGCGCAGAGGGGGAGCGGCGCGCCAGCCTGGAGCAGCTATCAGAACGGCTTAATTTCGGCTTTGCGAGCAAGCTGCCAATACTGCGGCAGACCGAGGCGGCCGAATGTGGCCTTGTCTGCCTCGCAATGGTTGCCTGCTTTCACGGCCTGCGCACCGATCCGGCTGCGATCCGGGCCCGTTATCCCACATCGAACCGCGGCGTGACGCTGGCCAATCTTGTGAAGATGGCCGCGGCGCTCGGCCTGTGCGCGCGGGCCGTGCGTCTGGACCTGTCTGACCTCGGCAAGCTGCGCCTGCCCGCCGTGGTGCACTGGAATCTTGATCATTTCGTTGTGCTGCGCCAGGTCGCGCGCAAGGGCCTGCGCATCCACGACCCGGCGATCGGTGCGCGGCTGGTACCGTGGGCGGAGGTCGACAAAGCGTTTTCCGGCGTCGCGCTCGAGCTTTGGCCGTCGACCGAATTCGCTAAGGGCAACGAGCGCCGGCGCGTCGGTCTGCTCGACGTGACCGGGCGGATCAATGGCGCCGCCGGCTACCTGGTAAATCTGTTGGCGATCGGCGCGCTGCTGGAGCTGCTCGCAATCCTCCTGCCGTTCTTCATGCAATGGGCGATGGACAACGTCGTGGCCCTCGGCGACGCCGACCTGCTGACACTGCTCGCCGTCGCCATGACGATAGTGCTCCTGCTGCAGCTGGTGTTTACGTCGTTCCGCAGCTGGTTCATCACTTACGCCAGCTCGACCTTCAGGCTGCAGTGGAAGACCTCGGTTCTCGCCCACATGACGCGGCTGCCGCTCGCATGGTTCCAGACCCGGCACCTGGGGGATATCGTCTCGAAGTTCAACGCCACCGATATGATCGCGAACGCCATGAACACGATGTTCGTAGAGTCGATGTTCGACGGTGTCATGTCCTTCGTCACGCTCGGGCTGATGGCGCTCTATAGCTGGAAGCTGTGCCTGATCGCCGCTGTAATCATGCTGATTTACACATCGTTCCGGGCGGTCCAGCTCATTCCTTATCGTCATGCGCTCGAGGAGCGAATCATCGCGCGTGCCCGCCAGGAATCGCATCTGATGGAAACGATCCGCGGGGTGCGCTGCGTCAAGCTGTTGCTGCAGGAGGAGGGCCGCCAGAGCGAATGGCTGTCGCTTGCAGTCGACGAGACAAACGCAGCCGTGCGTACCCAGCGGCTCAAGCTCCTCTACCATGCAGCCAACGGCTTCTTGGGCTCGCTCGAACGCGTGCTGATCTTCTGGCTCGGCATGAAGGCAGTCATCAGCCATCAGATGACGCTTGGGGTCATTACCGCCTTCATCGCCTACAAGGACCAGTTCTACAGCCGGGTCACGAAGCTTATCGACAACTTCATCGAGTTGCGGATGCTCGGCACGCAGGTCGACCGTCTGTCGGACATCGTTCTGACCCCGACGGAGCACCACGATAAGGCGGGACAGCCAGTGCGCGCCGGCGCGCTGACCTGCAGCATTGAATGCGTCGACCTGCGTTTTCGTTACGGCGAGTTTGAGCCCTTCTTGCTGGATGGACTCAATCTGAAGATCCAGCCGGGCGAGTCGGTCGCCATAGTCGGTCCGTCTGGCTGCGGCAAGACGACACTCATCAATATTATTCTGGGCCTGATCCAGCCGACTGGCGGCCAAGTCCTATTCGGCGGGATCCCACTCGAGCTGCTCAGCGCTGACGTGGTCCGGCGTCACGTCGCCGCGGTCACCCAGGATGACACTTTGTTCACCGGGTCGATCGCCGAGAACATCGCGGCGTTTGATCCCGCCATCGACATGAGCCGCGTCTGTCGCTGCGCTGAGTTCGCCAGCGTCC
>JAFMSA010000283.1 GCA_017353855.1 Alphaproteobacteria bacterium | reverse complement strand
CGTTCCGGTCGGTCATGAGCCACACGGACTGACAGTGTGGCCGCAGCCGGGCCGCTACTCGCTCGGGCACACCGGAAACATGCGATAGCTGCCTCTCAGAGACGCACGCTTCGTAGGCGCACCGAGTTGCCAATGACCAATACCGAACTCACGCTCATTGCTGCGCTGGCGACCATAGGGTTGAGCAGCAGGCCAAAGGCTGGATAGAGAACGCCGGCCGCGACCGGCATCGCCAGCACATTGAAGACGAACGCCAAGAACAGGCTCTGGCGAATGTTGCGCATAACCGCGCGGGAGAGCCGGGCGAACCCGACCGATCCCCTGCAGATCGCCCTTGACGAGCGTCACCGAAGCGCTCTGCATCCCGATATCCGTCCCGGTGCCCATCGCAATTCCGACCTGAGCCTGCGCGAGTGCCGGTGCATCGTTGATGCCGTCGCCGGCCATCGCGACGATGCGGGTCTTGCTCTGCAGGTCCCTGACCACCGCAGCCTTCCGATCGGGTGCCCATACGGGTGCGCCGCGCGCGGGCCAGCCGCGATTGAAACGAGCGGCACTGACAGCGCGACACAAACCCAGAACCGCCGCGTCATGTCGCGCAATTCGGGGTTGGCCGCGTCGCCGGCGGCGGGCATCATCGGTTCACGCGCCATAGCGCAAATCGGGCAGCTTCCCGGCTTCACGATCTGCGGATGCATCGGGCAGGTCCACAGCCCGCCCTCGGCAGTCGGGCGGTGCCGCGGCAGATAGCGCTCGGGTTCGACCTCGAACTCTCAAGGCAGCGGCGGCTGCAGAAATAATAGATCTTGCCCGTGCGCGCGCTGCAATGCTTTGCCGAGGCGGGCTCGATTGCCATACCGCAGACCGGATCGCGTTCGCCCGTCGCGGCGGGCGCGCGATATCGATGATCCGTGGAGAGGCCGTCAGCCGCCGCCATCACGTCGTCCCTCGCTGGTGCCGGCCAGCCGACGGAAGGCCGATTACCGCGTGACCTCGCCTGCGCGCGCCCGCGCCCACGCTATCCTTGTATCGCTCCCCGAGGGCCTGAGCCTGGCGGCTTTCCCGATCCATCGCGAGCGAGTAGGCTGGTAAACTGGCTGCGGGGCCCCATCCCCCGACCCGCCGTACCATCAGAGCAACCCCGAAGGGGAGTGAATATGCCGAACCAAACCTATGAAGTGACGAGCGAAGATGTCGAATATCTCCGCCACGGTGACACCAGGCTGATTGCGCGCCTCTACAAGCCCAAAGGCGACGGCCCGTTCCCGGCCGTCATCGACCTCCATGGCGGCGCCTGGACCAGCGGCGATCTGACCGGGACGCAAGGGCTCGACCAGAGCTTGGCAAGGAACGGCTTTGTGGTTGCCTCCTTGAATTTCCGCCACGCGGCCGACGGTTATCCGGCAACGCTCATCGACATCAATTACGCGATCCGCTGGGTAAAGGCGCATGCGCGCGACCTCAAGATTCTGCCCGACCGGATCGGCATCGCAGGTCAGTCGAGCGGCGGACATCTGGCGATGCTGGCGGCGATGCGGCCGAATGATTCGCGATATGCCTCGGTTCCGTTGCCGGCGGGCTCGCCGGCGGTCGACGCGACCGTGCGGGCCGTTGCAATGTCGTGGCCGGTCATCAATCCTCTGTCGCGCTACCGCCACGCGCAGAAGGCGGCGAAGGAGCCCAACCCGCCGGCGTTCTCGATCGGCATGAAGGAAAAGCACGACACCTACTGGGGCAGCGAGGCTGCCATGGCCGAAGGAAACCCGATGCTGATCCTCGAGCACGGCGAGAAAGTGCCGACCCCGCCAGCGCTCTGGATCCAGGGCAGGCCCGATATCGTGCACGATTACCACGACGACGATTCCGACTTCCCGGGCAACGAGCCCGAACGGTTTGTCTCAAATTACCGCAAGGCGGGCGGCGACATCGACATCGTCTATGTGCCCAACGAAGCCCGCTCGACGAGTGCTTCCTTCGACCCGATCGCGGCCTTTTTCCACAAACACCTGGGCTAAGCGGGCAGCAGCACCCCGGGTCGCGCCCGGGACCGGGTTTTCCCTCTCCCCGCCGACGGGGAGAGGGCCGGCCTCGATCAGCGGCGGCGCCTCGCTCTTGAAAGTGGGCGGTCCTAACCTAAAGCCGATCTCGACGTTCAACCGTTCGCGGTTGACGGTGTGCGGATCGGGCGCTGGTGTGCTCAGGTTCCGGGATCATCGCGGGCCGCCTGCACGGCTCGCTCGACCTCGGCAAGGTCCTTTCCGCTCAGTCCATTGAGGAAATTCTCCCGAGCTTGGGCCTCGCGCGGCGCAGGCCGAAAGGTGATCCGCCTCGTCGGGCCAATCGACCTCGGCCATCGCTCATTCCTTTGCCTTTGCCCGAGCGATCGCAGCGAACAGGCGCTGCGGGGTAACCGGCAGTTCGGCGATCTCGACGCCCAGCCCCTTCAGCGCGTCGTTGACGGCGTTCGCGATCGCCGCGGGAGCCCCGATGGCGCCGCTCTCGCCGAGCCCTTTCTGACCGAATTCGGTGTAGGGCGAAGGCGTCTCCATATGCTCGATGCGGATTGCCGGAACCTCGGTTGAGCCGGGCAGCAGGTAATCTGCGAACGTCGAGGCAAGCGGCTGCGCCTGACTGTCGAACGGCATCTCCTCGTAGAGCGCGGTACCGATCCCTTGCGCAGTGCCGCCGAACACCTGGCCGTCGACAATCAGCGGGTTGACCAGCTTGCCGCCATCCTCGACGACGACATAATCGAGGAGGTCGACCTTGCCGATCTCGACATCGACCGCGACCAATGCCGCGTGGCAGGAATAACTGAACGTGCCGGTATCGCGCACGGGCTTGTAGCCGATCGTGACCTCGAGGCCGCCGGGGTCAACGTCGTCCGGGAGGTTCTGCGGCGCCCGGTACCAGACCCGCGCGACTTCGGCGAGGCTCACGCTGCCGTGCGGGCCGATCACCCGCCCGCCCCCGACCGACACGCTGCCCGGATTCGTCTGCAACAGTCGCGCCCCGATCCGTTTGGCCCGTCCGGCAAGCGCACGACACGCGCTTGCGACGGCACCTCCGGCCATCACTGCGCACCGCGACCCCCAAGTCCCGGTCGAATAGGGCGTCAGCGCCGTGTCGCCATGCACGAGCGAGACCCGGGCGGTTTCGATGCCGAGAATTGCGTGAGCGATCTGAGCGAGAGACGTCTCGAGGCCCTGGCCATGCGAGTGGACACCGACCCGCAGTTCGAGACCGCCATCAGGCGTAAGGCGGGCTGATGCCTGCTCGTGACCCGGCACCATCGGTATGCCCCAGCCGCGATAGACAGACGTGCCGTGTGCACCCTGCTCGTTAAAAATCGCGATCCCGACGCCGATCCGGCGTTCTCCGCCGCCGCGCGCCTGGCGCTCACGAATCTTATCGAGCCCGATCGCGCCGATCGCGCGGCGCAGGCACTCCGGGTAGTCGCCGCTGTCGAAATGCTTGCCGGTAATGTTGTCGAACGGCATCGCTTCCGGCGGCACGAGGTTCTTGAGCCGGACTTCATGCGGTTCGCGGTCCACGGCGCGCGCGATCGCGTCCATGACAAGCTCGATCGCGAAGCACACGCCGGCGCGGGCGACGCCGCGATAGGGCAGGATCGGCGGCTTGTTGGTGGCGACCGCCCAGCTGCGGCAGCGGTATTTCTCGAAGCGATAGGGCCCCGGCAGGATGCTGACGACCTGCGCAGGTTCGAGGGCGGCCGAGAACGGATAGGACGAATAGGCGCCGGTATCGACGATCGCCTCGCAATCGATTGCCAGCAGCCGGCCCTCGCGATCCGCGTAGGCGGTGATCTCGTAGTGATGCTCACGGCAGTTGGCGTTGGCGGTCAGATGCTCGTGGCGATCCTCGATCCACCGGACCGGCCGGCCGAGGCGCATCGCCAGCCAGCAGGCGCAGACCTCCTCGGGCAGCAGAATCCCTTTGTAGCCGAACCCGCCGCCGACATCCGGGGCGACGACGCGGATCTTTCCATGATCGAGGCCGAGGCATTCGGCGAGACCCGAGCGCACGATATGCGGCTGCTGCGTTGCCGTATGAAGGACGATTTGTCCGAGCCTCGCATGCCATTGCGCGAGAAGTCCGCGCCCTTCGAGCGGCGCCATGCATTGACGCGCGGTGCGGAAAGTCCGTGTTACTTTGACGGGCGCCGTCCGCGCGATCTCGGAGAGATCGTCATCGACAACGCTTTGCAGAACGACGTTGTCGCCCCAGGCTTCATGGACCAGCGGTGCTGCCGGAAGCCGTGCGGCGAGCATGTCGCCGACCACGGGCAATTCGTCGAAATCGACGATCACCCCGGCCACGAGATCTTCCGCCTCCGCACGCGTCTCCGCGACGCACATCGCAACGATCTCGCCGACGTGACGCACCTTCAGCTCCGCGAGAACCGTCTGTTCGGAGGGCTTGAAGCCGGGCAGACCGGCGACCGCCCGGATCGGCGCCACCCCATCGAGATCGCGATGCGTGAACACGCGGTCCTCGGCATAGGCCGGCTTTTCGATCCGCCGGATGCGCGCATGCGCGAAGGGGCTGCGCAAAAACGCGATCTCGACCATCCCAGGCAGCCTGATGTCGGCGACAAACTCGCCGCGACCGCGCAGAAAGCGGTCGTCTTCTTTGCGCACCAGAGGCGCGCCGACGCCCTGCGAGGACATGACGATCTCAGCGCTTGAAGAGTGCTTCGGCGCCGCCGCGGTGGCCCAGCTTTGAGCTAATCTCAGCCCGCGCGCGGGCAATCTCGGCTTCGAGCCCGGCGATATAAGCCTCGAGCTCGGCAATTCCCATGAGGCTCAGATCCTTCAATTGTGGCGCCTTGCGGCGGGGTTCGGATTCCCACTCATCCATGCCTGCGCGTTCTCCTTCTGTCTTCCCAGCGGAGGGGAACGAATTATATACTGTTGCAGTCGGTTTAGCGCGCGGGGTGCCTCGTGGGGTCGTGTCCGCGCGCGTTTTGCACGAGATTCAGCATGCCAGCTCCGTTGATGCCTAAGGCGACCGCCGTGTGGCTGGTCGAAAACACCTCTCTCACCTTCGAACAGATCGCCGATTTCTGCGAACTGCACCCGCTCGAGATTCAGGCCATCGCCGATGGCGAGGTGGCTAATCAGATGCAGGGGCTCGATCCGGTGGCGAATGGCCAGACGACGCCAGCAGAGATCGAGCGTTGCCAAGCCGATCCTGAAGCCCGATTGAAGCTCTCGCAGCAAGCGCACCCGCCGCGGTATTTCAAGCACAAGGGACCGCGCTATACGCCGATCGCCAAGCGGCAGGACAAGCCCGATGCCATCGCGTTTCTGCTGAAAAGCCACCCGGAGCTGTCCGACGGCCAGATCTCGAAGCTGATCGGCACGACAAAGCCGACGATCGGCGCCGTGCGTGACCGTACGCACTGGAACTCCGCGAATATTAAACCTCGCCATCCGGTCGGTCTCGGCCTGTGCACGCTTGAAGAACTCGAGCAGGCGGTCAGTCACGCTCGTGCGAAGCGGCCCGTGCCGGACGACGCGCTGCGCGACGAGGAAACCGAACGCCTCGAGGGATAACCGGGCTAGCCCGTTGCCGCCAGAAACCCGGCCGGGTCCGCCATTGGCTCCGGCCTCGCGGGGCGTAGTCCCGCCCCGGAGCGGCCGCAACCGAACGCGCACGGCGCAACGGGCACGGCGCGGAGCGCGCCCGCAGCGGGCGCCCCAGGGGTCGTCGTACCTGGCGGCCATCCTTGCTTCAGTGACCGGATGAGCAGATCTCCTTCACAGGCGGTTACGGATAGCGCGCTAAGCCCGAGAGGATCCGGTGTAACCTGCGCTCACCAGGGCGCCGCGGATTTCATCGAGCACGGCCGGGTCATCGATCGTCGCCGGCGGCGGATAGTCTTCGCCGTCGGCGATCTTGCGCATCGTCCCGCGCAGGATTTTGCCCGACCGGGTCTT
>JAFMSA010000868.1 GCA_017353855.1 Alphaproteobacteria bacterium | reverse complement strand
GATCGGCCCCCGCACGAAAGGCAGAAAAGCCGAAAATGCCATCGCGCAGCTCGCGGTAGCGTGCGATGCGATTATGATCCGGATCAACTGGCGGGTGGAGGGCGTTGCTTCCGGTACTTCATTCGGACGGAGCGGCACCGTGTCGTCGCCCCCCGGACCGGTCACTGGCTTCTGCGATGGTCGCCTTGCAGAAGTGAACTCGGCTGCGAGCGGATGCGCTCGTCTGCAGGAACGGTGATCGATTCGATCTCGCCAGAGAGAGCGCCACGCCAATCTCCTGCGCCGCGCGAGACGGCGGCCTGCCACGGGTGGCGGTTTTGTCCGATCCCGAAATCAATGACGACGTCAGCTCGCAAAGTCCGCCGGGCATCGGGAAGGTCAGCGGTTCGTATCGTGCTGTCATGCCCGAACTTGACCCCGGCCGGTGTACGCGGGGGCCTGCGGGCGCACCACCTCTAGTGGCGAAATCATGATGAAGCAGTCTATGCTTCGCACTGTTTGTCCAGAGGGTAGGTGCTGAGCAGACAAACCGCGCACAACCACGACACAATGTCGTCTGAAGTTTTGAAGAGGTGGTCCGATGGCTCGCAAGGAAATAGCGGTCGACAGTGTGGCTGAGGCTTATCTCACGCTCCTTGCCGAGCGCGGGATCGAATATCTGTTCGCCAATGCCGGCACTGATTTCGCACCGCTTGTGGAGGCGTTAGCGAAAGCAGCGCGGAGCGGTGCGCCGGCACCGCGGCCGGTGCTGGCCACCCATGAGAACCTCGCGCTGTCGATGGCGCATGGCTATGCGATGGTGTCGCGCCGGGTGCCGGCAGTCATGGTGCATGTAAGCGTCGGTACCGCCAACGGCGTGTGCGGCGCATTCAATGCGGCGCGGGAGAATGTGCCGATGCTGTTCACCGCCGGCCGCTCGCCGCTGACCGAGAACGGGCTTCCCGGTGCTCGCGACGTCTATATCCATTGGGCGCAGGAAATGTTCGACCAGGCCGGGATGCTGCGCGAGATCGTCAAATGGGAATACGAATTGCGCAACGGCCACCAGCTCGAGACGGTCATCGACCGCGCCCTCGCCGTCGCCACGACGCCGCCGGGCGGCCCGGTCTATCTGTCATTGCCGCGCGAGGTATTGGCGGCGCCGCTGCCCGGTTTCTCTTACGACGCCCCGCCGCGCCGCGTCGCCGCCTCCCCTCCCGGGCCCGACCGCGGTGCGATCGAAGAGGCCGCCCGCATCTTCGCCGGTGCAGCCAACCCGCTGATCGTCACGGCGAGCGCGGGCCGCGATCCGTCCGCTGTCGAAGCGCTCGCCGAGTTTGCCCAGCGATTCGCGATCCCCGTGGTCCAGCACCGTCCGCGCCATCTGTGCCTTCCCGCCGATCACCCGTGCCATCTCGGCTACGATGCCGGATCCTATCTCGACGCCGCCGACGCGATCCTCGTCCTCGAATGCGACGTCCCGTGGGTCCCGAGCCTCAAGGCGCCCGGGCCCGGGTGCAAAGTCGTGCATATTGGCCTCGATCCACTGTTTACTCGCTATCCGATCCGCGGGTTTCCGTGCGACCTGGCGCTGACCGCAGCTCCGGCGGCGGCACTGCCTGAGCTTGCCGCCGCTCTTGATCGCAATAGCCAAGCTGCCGCGATTTCACAGCGACGACAACGTCTCGCCGCGCAGCGCGAGAAGCTTATCGCCGGCTGGCAGAAGACCCGCGAAAGCGCGGCGGAGCTCCGCCCGATCCACATGGCGTGGGCCAGCACCTGCATCGCCCGGGCCAAGCCGGAGGATGCGATCCTCGTCAACGAATACACGCTGATGACCGAACACTGCGGCTTTAACCGGCCGGGGAGCTATTTCGGATCGAGCACGGCTTCGGGCCTGGGCTGGGGCGGCGGT
>JAFMSA010000867.1 GCA_017353855.1 Alphaproteobacteria bacterium | reverse complement strand
CTTCATCTTATTGGCCTAACGCGCTGCTTTGCAGCAATCTGCTGGAACACGTGCCCGAGCCCGGGCAGCGCGCGTGGTATTGTCTCGATCTGCTGCCGGCTGGCGGGCTCGTCTTTGTCACGGTGCTCCACAGCAATTCCTATCACCGGGATCCGATCGATACCATGTACAGGCCAGGCCCAGCCGAACTGGCCGAACTGTTCGCGGCGTGTTACCGGGATGTCGACGCGGTGCGGGAGCGGCCGTAGAGCGGTTTGCGGTGCCTTTCCTGTCTTTCGAGCGATGGAGGCGCTCGATGGCCCGGCTGTACTGGCTCGCCGCGCAGTAGATTGCGGTAGTCGCGGGGGAAAGACCCGGGGCCGATCAGCGACGGGGTGATGGTGCATGAACGAAACGGCTTTCAACGAGCTTACCGCCTGGGTCGCGGAAGCTGGACTGATTGGCCGGAGCGAGACCGAGCTGATGGCCGGTTTCTGCCGGCGGGTGAGGGAGGCAGGGGTTCCGCTGGCGCGCGCCCTGGTCATTCTGGACACGCTTCACCCGATATACGAGGGTCGCGCTTTTCGCTGGCGCGCCGATCTGCCGGGGGAGGTCGAGGTGGTGGAGTATGGCCGCACCGATGAAGGTGAAGCGGCCGAGGGTTGGCGCCGTAGCGCATTTTATGCCCTGCTGGAATCGGGTGGGAAGGAGATGCGCCGACGTCTCGTCGCGGGCGATCCGGCCGATTTTCCGGCAATCGTGCGGGCTCGCGACGAGGGGATGACAGACTACCTTGCCCTCGTCCACCGCTTTGCCGCCGAGGGGGTGATCGGAGAGATGGACTGCGCCTACTCGCACTGGGCGACCGATGCGAGGGACGGTTTCGGCGAGGGCGCGGTCGTCGCACTCAGGCGCCTGTCACCCTTTCTCAAGCTCGCCGTCAAGGCGGCGGCGCTCGCTCGCATGGCCAATACGCTCGCGCAAACCTATCTCGGGCGCGATGCCGGCAGGCGTGTGATGAGTGGCCGGATCGCTCGAGGGGTCGCCGAAAAGATCGAAGCGGTGCTTTGGTATAGCGACCTGCGTGGCTATACGCAGATAACCGACAGCGCCCCGCCGGAGCACATCATCCCGTTGCTCAATGACTATGCGGAGGTCGTCGTCTCGACGGTGCACGATAGCAGCGGCGACGTTCTGAAGCTCATCGGCGATGGTACGCTTGCGATGTTCACCGGGGAAAACCGCGAGCAATCCTGCCTTGCTGCGCTCGCGGCTGCCACGCAGGCCCGTCTAGGGATCGCCAAGCTCAATCTGACCCGTGCCCGGCTCGGTCTGCCCACGACCCAACTTTACCTCGCGCTGCATGTGGGAGACGTCTTCTACGGCAATGTCGGCAGCAAGGAGCGGCTCGATTTCACCGTTATCGGTCCCGCGGTGAACGAGGTCAGCCGGATCCTGGCGCTGAGCCGATCAGTCGAGCAGGATGTGCTGCTCTCGACAAGTTTTGTCGAAGCCCTGGGCCCGGCGACGCGCGGCCACATGGTTTCGGTCGGCCGCTATGCATTGCGCGGCGTCGCGCAGCCTCAGGAACTCTTCACTCCCGAACCCGATTTCGAGGCATAAACGCGCCGCGGGTTGTCGGGGCTGCTGTCCGGGCGGTGGATTGCGAGGAACATCCCGGAAACACTGCGCGGCTCTCGCCACGCATTGCGCGGTGGCTACACCATCATCCCGCGTCGGTCTCGGGCGGCAGGCGCCGGTGCCGGGTGCGACTGCGCGCAGACGCTTGGCGGCTCATGCCCCCTGGTTTCGTGACCGGCAACAACCTATAGGCCGGGCGCCTCGATACCCGAGGCATATCGACCCGCAGCACCTCGTCTTGACTTGAGGCTCCCCCTGGTTCTCAAGAATAAGGAGACGAG
>JAFMSA010000282.1 GCA_017353855.1 Alphaproteobacteria bacterium | reverse complement strand
AGTCTTTCCTACAGGAGCGCCGGGGATGCCCCAATCGCAAGCAACCCAATTCACCGCCGATCCTCTGACCTTCATCGTCCGGCACCAGTTGTGGGATGCCAATGTCGAGGATCATACCGACCAGGGCGTATCGGTCGAGGTGGCGACCCATATCGACGGTAAGCAGACGACTCTGCTGCGCTTCAACTGCTTCGACATCGAGAGAAGCTACGTCTATGGTCCGGAGAATCCCGAATTGACGACTGCCGGTCGTGTCGGGGGCGGCATGGGCGTGCACTGCCGGATGGATCCGGTCGTCGACGGCAACCCCATCGGTTGGACCATCCGGACTTTGGGCCGGAAGCTTCCGATGATGCTCGAAAGAGCCGGATACAAAAAAATCGCGGAGGCAACCGACATGAGCGCGGTGCAGGACGTTCTGCCCGCTGTCGAGGCGTGTGCAAGGGAGACATTCATCTCTAAGCGGAACACGGTCAAACACAATCGTGGCACCGAAATATTCGAGGCCGGCAATATTCGCTTCGGCCTCGAGATGCGTCGGCTGAAGAATGGTGACGGCGGCCTTGCCGTCCATGTCCTCGCTGATATCGGTGGCTCAAAAGGAAGGGCGTACGTCGAAGAAACCGAGTTGCTGGCGTTCGATTGCTTCTGGCAAAACCCGCATTACCATTATGGTCCACGCAACAAGAACCACCGGACCAATTGGGACCTGACTGTCATTGACGATCCGTTGGAGTGGACCTTCGCGCAGTTCGAGAACGGAAAGCTCGGCGCAATGGTCGAACGCGCCGGCTACCCCGGCGTCGCAGCCGATCTCGACCTGGATCAAATCGCGGCCATTGTTCCGGCGCTGAAAAAGCGCGCCTTCGAGATGTACGAGGAAGGCGAAAGGTTGACTGGCCACAAGGGCTTGCCGCTGGAGTTCACCCCGAACCTGGCCGCCGCCGAGTAGCGTCACCGCGCAGCCGTATGGCGGGCCCGGAGGCCCGTCGGCGGCTGCATGCACGACACTAAGACGCTACACGGGAAGGCGCGTCGGCCGGCTGGTGACGCGCGTGGTGTTCTGCATTCGAAAGGTAAAAAGCATGCGCGTCAGCACGATGATCCGGATCAGCGCCGCGATGGCGGGCAATGGCGGACTGATGGATCACATCACGAGCTTTGCCACGCAGGCCGAAGCTCGCGGCTTTCCCGGCATCTGGATCGGCGACTCGATGGGCCGTGGCCGGCCTACCTTGGACTCCCTCCAGGTATTGACGGCGCTTGCCGCGGTGACCTCCAGGGTTGAGCTCGGTATCAGCGTCCTGCAGCTGCCGCTTCGCAATCCGGTCGAGTTGGCACATCGGGTGCAATCACTGCAGGCGATGTCGAACCGCCGCCTGATCCTCGGGGTCGGCAGTGGTTCGACCCGCGACGACTTCGAGTTGCTCGGCTACGATTACGACCACCGCTTCCGCACCTTCCGGAATGACCTCGAAATCATGAATAAGGTGTGGAACGGCGAACCGGTCAATGGCGGGACGCTGGCGACATGGCCCGGCTGTAAGGGGGGGCCGCCGATCCTGATCGGCGCCTGGCGCAGCCCGCGATGGATTACTTACGCCGCCAAGCAGGCGCAGGGCTGGACCCCATCCGGCCGCTTCAGCAGCCTTGATGACCTCGGATACGGCATGAAGGTTTATCGGGAGCAGGGCGGCACCAATGCCGTGCTCGCAAATTGCTCCGTCGATCTCCAGGAGCGTCCCGAATCGGCTGAACTGTCGAAGCTCGCCTCTGTCAATTTCATCTGCCCGCCGGAGGAGGCGCGCCGGCGCATCAAAAGCGTCGAGCAGATGGGCTTTGATGAAATTCTGATTGGTTCGCAATTCGGCGCGATCGAAGAGATCGAACGCGTGCGGGATTTCCTCAAAGCATAGCGCCCGCTGGGGGCATCCGTGCCGCGACATGCCTATGGCATCGTAGCGGTATTCGTCGGGCATGCGTGGCTACCGGCTGCTCGATCGGCCGATCATCGCGGCCGATCCGCATCCGGCGCTGCGGGGTCAACATCCAGAGCCCCCAATGATCCGGGTGCCCGAGTGGATTTGCCGGCTCGGCCAGCCTATCTTTATTTCGCCGACCGCAGACGCCGCTACATCCGCCTTGCCTGCTCCGATCATCGGGCAGGACCGTGGATGGTCCATCCGCCAGGCGCAATCGCATTTGTTGACCCGCCCCCGGTCGACCTGGCCGAAACAAGTCGCGCGGTTCGAAGCGCGCGCGGTGGAGCGCGGAACGCCGATATCGCACGAGCTCTGGCAGAAATTACGACACCGCACATCGCCTCGTCGAATGTCGATGTCGGTGCTGCCGGCCGGCGGCATCCTCATATACTTCCACAGGCTCGAAGCCGCCGGGAACGCAGGTCATCCGCGTCGCGATTTCGCACAATGGCATCGACTTCGAGACGTGGCCCGGCGGCCTTCGAGGAGGACGGGCGGACCTATGTGCGCTACGCGGTGACCATTACCGATATCTGGCCCTCTTAGCGCCTGTACGCGTTCAGCATTTCATGCTTTTTTGGCGCCCTCGTCAGGGTGCCGGGCAAGGCAGGCGCAGTGGCTGCCTTAAGGGAGAGCACGGATGCAAGCAGATTTCGTGATTGTCGGCGCCGGCTCGGCCGGATGCGTTCTGGCGAACCGCCTTACCGAGGACCCGACCACGCGCGTGATCCTGATCGAGGCCGGCGGGCGCGATTGGAACCCGTTGATCCATATTCCGGTCGGCTACATGAAACTGCTCGACCACAAGCAGCTAACCTGGGGCTTCAAGGCCGAGGCCGATCCCGGCACCAACGGCCGCGCCATTGCTTATCCGCGCGGCCGCGTGCTCGGCGGCTCGTCTTCGATTAACGGGCTCATTTACATCCGCAGCCAACCTGAGGACTACGACTACTGGGCACAGCTCGGCAATCGCGGCTGGGGTTGGGACGACGTCCTGCCGTTCTTCAAGCGCGCCGAGGGTTGGACCGGCGACGAGGCCGACATTCACGGCACGGAGGGGCATCTCACCACCTCGCCGATGACCGAGCGGCCGCAGGCGTGTCACGCGATTATCCGGGCCGCGCAGCAGCTCGGGCTCGAATACCGGCCCGACGTCAACAACCTGCCGCGCGGCGCCGGCGACTCGATCGGCTGGTGCCAACAGACACGGGGCGGGCGCCGGCGCGCCAGTGCCGCCGCGACCTACCTGCGCCGGGCGAAAAAGCGACCGAATCTGCAGATCGTCACCAACGCGCTGGTGCATCGCGTGGTGTTCGACGGCACGCGCGCCGTGGGGGTCGAGTTGTCGCGTCACTCCGGCATCGAGCGCGTCGACGCGGCACACGAAGTTATCCTCTCGGCCGGCGCGATCGGCTCGCCGCATCTGCTGCAGCTGTCAGGCGTCGGCGGGCCCGAGGTGCTGCAGAAGGCCGGCATCGCGGTGCGGCATGCGCTTCCCGGCGTTGGCCGGAATTTCCAGGACCACTACATCGCACGCATGTCCTGCTACGTCCGGGACCTCGAAACCTTGAACGAGCGTGCCCGCGGGCTCGGCTTCGCCGGCGAGGTTGTGCGCTATCTCGCGCAGGGCAAGGGGATGATGACCTTCGGCGCCTCGCTTTGCGCAGCTTCTGTCAAGGTCCTGCCCGAGTCGGCGACGCCGGACGTGCAGTGCGTCTTTGCGCCGGCGAGCTATAAACCCGGCCTCATCCGCAAGCTCGATGACCGGCCGGGCATTACCGGTGGTCCATGGCAAATGCGGCCGCTGTCGCGCGGCTATGTGCTGGTCCGCACGCCCGATCCTCACGACCAGCCGGCAATCAACCCGCGCTACCTCGCCGAGGACACCGACCAGCGCGCGATTGTGGGTGGGTTCAAGTTCCTGCGGCGCCTGTTCGCCGCGCCGGCGCTCGCCAGACACATCATCGAAGAGAACCTGCCGGGACCGGCCGTACAGAGCGACGACGAGTTGCTCGATTACGCACGCTCGAACGGTTCGACCGTCTACCACGCGAGCTGCTCGTGCATGATGGGCAATCACGGCATGTCGGTGGTCGATGACCAGCTACGGGTCCACGGGCTGGAGGCGCTGCGGATCGTCGACGCCTCAGTGATGCCGGCGGTCAGCTCGACTAACACCAACGCGCCGACGATCATGATCGCTGAGAAGGGCGCCGCGATGATTAAGGCCGGCGCGCGCCGGAAGCTGGCGGCCTGACGCACAGACGCCACCCTGATGCGGCGGCGGTCATCGGCGCAGGCCAGCTTTTAGGTCTCATCACTTACTATTCTATTCTTGGACCCCTATACACGATGCATACTGAACCTCCCCACGACTAAAGCCGGGGGTTCTGAGGGGCATCCCGGAAACTCTCCGCAGCTCTCGCCAGCGCGTTGCGCGGCGCAATTCTGGTCATTAACCCCATCCATGGAGCGCCGGACCATTGTAATAAAGCTGGCACGTTCTTGCCGAAAGCACGCGGGGGCGCTTTGCGCTTGCCAAGTCGAATGCGCGCAGTCGCCGGGTGGTTTCACCCGCATTGGGGCGGGAGGTCGGAAACGTCGGTTTCTGATGTAATGGGATAGAGGCGTGCAATAACCGCGACTCGCGTTGGTTAAGCAAATCCTATTTCGAGCGGGGATAACGAGAGCCTCTACGCGATACGCGCGCCAAACCGGGATAGATTGAGCGGTGTACGCGCTCTGGTCGACCGTCACCGCGGGTCGCGCCTGCGCCGATGTGGCCCTCCTGGGTCTGATTTTCGACAAGCCCCGCGCGACGCGTGGTGGTTCGCGCTGCCCTTGATCGAACTTGCTGCACTGCGTGAGCACCCGAACGCCAATGATGGCAAGCCGGAACCAATGAACGTGTTTCGGCACAACCGCTCGCTCGCGGGGCCGGCAAGCCGCGCAGCAACGACGCCCAAGAATCGAGCGCTTTTGTCGACACGACGCAGGCGCCCGTGCGCCTCGAGGTGCCGGACGGCTGCCGCTACGTAGGGAACTGCTTAGCGGGGCCTATCGGATGCCGGCGATCGCGCGCGCCTGATTGCGGCAATCGTATGGGCTAACGCCGGTGGATGAGGCGACGGGACCTTCAATGTTTTCGAGCAAGGGACCGACCTGCGCATCGTCGTCCGCATCGGCAGTCGTCGGCCAGCGCCGCTGCATGCCGTGCTTTCCGACCACCGCTTCGGTTGCCTCACCGCCAACCGGAATACTTCCCGCAAGGTCAGCGCCGTTGCGATTGCCGGCGCCGATAGTGTCGTTGACCGCCGCGTGTCGCCCCGTGGCTCGGCCCGCCAGACCCCGATTTGTCGGTCGGCGGGATCCGCGACGAACTCGCGAGCTCGCCCCGTTGACCTCGCCAAGCCGAGTGGCCGAACGGCCACCAAAACCGGGGCGCCGAATCCTTCCCGTAAACCAAAGTTTAATAGGTGTGAGACTCAAGCGCCATTCATCGATCCGCAGATGCAATAGCCTGCTCCAAAGCGACCGGTTAGCTTTGATCGCAGCATTCCCTTCTGCCGGAGGGCCGTACGATGACTACGACTATCCGCCTAAGAGAAGTTAGAGAACTTCTCTGGGAAAACAAGGTAGTAGAGGCAAATAAT
Source organism: Alphaproteobacteria bacterium (assembly GCA_017353855.1). Classification (GTDB taxonomy): domain Bacteria; phylum Pseudomonadota; class Alphaproteobacteria; order ATCC43930; family CGMCC-115725; genus AP-15. The sequence continues at coordinate 354 of JAFMSA010000282.1, read as the reverse complement.
ACTGTCGACACTATAGTTTATTCATTGCTAATGTCGGAAAGACCACGTCAGGCGGCGAGAGCGAATCTGGTCTTCTTACGCTGGTTAGAGCAATGCAGGCGGTGACGAGCGCGAGCAGCCACAATTGACTGCAGCCAATGCGCGGTATTGCATTGGGCGAAATGGGAACGAGCCCGATCAAACGAGATGCAATGTTTCGATTGGATGCTCGCTGCGGCCAGCGTCGCCGTTCATGCGCGACCCACCAATGACCGACAAGCTGATTTATCGGACAGCAGCCGGCGAAAACGCCGAGTTGCGGTCCAGGGTTTGCCGTATGGCGCCGCAAACCTCCCTTTCGTCCGGGCTCATTAG
>JAFMSA010000281.1 GCA_017353855.1 Alphaproteobacteria bacterium | reverse complement strand
GTCGCCATAGCCCCGCCGGTCGGGCGTCACGACCCTAAACTCGGCAGCAGCGGGCGGGATCAGATTGCGCCGCATCAGGCGGGTCTACGGATTAGCCGGAGCCACAACCCAAAGCGCCGCTCATTACCGCCTATTATGAGGTTGGTTTCGACTCCTGACCCGGCGACCCGGCGGCGAACGAAACCGGGAAGGAGGCGTCCGGCATCGCCGAAGCGAGGTGACGTCCGGTTTACAATCCTCGGGTTGCCGGTCCCTTGAGCTCTACCGTGTTGCCGTCGGGGTCCGATATGTACAGCGAGGGACCGTAACCCTCGGCGCCATAGCGTTCCTTGACCTCATCGACGGTGATGCCGTGGCGTCTCAGATGGGCGGTGAGCCCTGCCGCATCGAAGCCGTCGAGCCGCACGGCAAAGTGATCCATGTTGCGACCCGCGGCGTCTTCCGCGGCACCCGGTGACGGCGAGGCCGGTACAAGGTCGATCAACGAGCCGCCGGCGCGCAACTGCACGAGTTTTGGTTGCTCGAGCCGGCGTTCGATATGGCAGTTCAGAACCTTTTCGTAGAATTCGATCGCGCGATCGAGATTACCTACCCGGAGCACGACATGGTCGAGCCCGGCGATGCGGACCTCCACCTCGGCACTCGAAGCGCCTCGTGTCTCGATATTCCCTGAATCCGGCATTGTCGGCCCTCTTCGTTCGCGATGCGCCAATTTAATTTACCGCGAATCGAGAGCGCCGGCAGTGGAATTGTTGCGAGACGGAACCGCGATAGTCACCAGGCGAGGCGGCGGGCAGGCCGACCACGCCCAGATCACCTCATATTGCCTTGCGGCCGGGAACGGTGATCGTCGGGGTCCATTTCAGTCGAAGCAAGCCGCGGCGCGTGGCCTCCCGCTTGCTGCAGAAATATTCCTGCGAGTGACGCCCCCCGGCTCGGCCGTGCCGGAGTGACAGAGAGCTGGAGCTCTCGACCGGCTGCGGTGCCGGGGCGCCCAAAGAAACGCCGCTCGCGGGAGGCACAAAACCCCACCAGGAACGCAACGGCACCCGAACGCGCCGTATGCGACGCCAAGTCAAGATATAGACGTCTATAACACGCAGCGCGTTCTGACGAAGGTCGCGAGTTGCATCCGGTTCATGTCGTGTCGGCAAAAAAGCCGGGGCAAGGCGCGTAACTTCCTCAGGAAACCGGCGAATTTAGGGAGTAAAGTCGGCCGAGAGCGAATTTCGTCAACCAGCAGCGGGGAAAACAACATGCAATACCGCAGAATCTCGGCCGATTGCCACCTGGATATGCCGTGGATGCCGCCGCAACTGTTCGTTTCCGAGGCGCGGCGCGACTTGAAGGAGCGCATGCCGTATGTCGAGGACGGACCCCAGGGGCCGCAATGGGTTGCCAAGAACGGCGCGAGCTTCGGATTGAAGAACGGTGTCGGACCGGGCGGAGCGCCGTTTGTTCCGGGCCAGAACTACCGCGTCGACAAGATGGCCGAGACCGGGCTGTTCGAAGACGGCAGGAAGGACGTCCGCCGCTGCACCGAGCCGCATCTGCGCATCAAGGACATGGACCGAGACGGCGTCGACGCAGAGGTCATGTACGGCATTCTCGGCGCCGCCTCGCGCCTCAACGACCGCGAAGCGGCCAACGAAATGCTGCGTATCTACAATGACTGGCTGAAGGAGTTCTGCCGGCACTATCCCGAACGGGAGATCGGCCTCGCATGCCTGCCCTATGGCGATATCGACGACGCGGTGAAGGAGATCCACCGCGTCGCGAAGTTGGGCATCAAAGGCCTCGAACTCTCCTGCTCCTGGGACATGGACCCGATGTGGCATCCGGTCTGGGAACCCCTGTGGAACGCCGTCGAGGACGTGCAGTTGCCGCTGCATTTCCACACCTTCCCGACGACCTCGCCGCGGGCACGCGAGGGTGTCTCCGGACAGACCCGCCGAGCGGCGATGTTCACCGGGGTTTCGGCGTTCCAAATGGGGCTCATCAACATCATCGCCGCACTGATCGGCGCCGGCGTGCTCGAGCGCCATCCGCGCCTGCGCGTCTCATTCGGCGAAAGCGGCATCGGCTGGCTCCCCTACGCGCTCGACCGCATGGATTTCGAATACGAGGATCGCTTCCGCGACCTGATAAAACTGAAGCCGAGCGAATATTGGCGCCGCCAGTGTAAAGCAACGTTCCAGTTCGACCGGATCGGCGCCAAGATGATCGACGAGATCGGCGTCGAGACCCTGATGTGGGGCTCCGACTACCCGCACACCGATGGCGTATGGCCCGAATCCTCGAAATACATCGAGGAGCAGTTCGCGGATCTCCCCGCAGATGTCGTTCACAAGATCACGTGCGAGAACGCGGGCAAGTTCTACGGGCTGATCAACTGATCTTCACCCGCCCATTGCCTGGACGGACCGGTTCACCCTCTCCCGCAATGCGGGAGAGGGTGCTGGGCAAGCCCCCTGGTTCGAGCCCGGGTGATAGGCTACGCGCCGAACACAATCGGCTAGCATAAAGATCAATGCCATTTATCCGCACCTGGCAATCCAAGCCGTACAGGAACCTCACCAATCCCTGCAAGGACACGTGGTCTGGTGCCCGAACTGCTGCGCAAGGCGCTGGACGGAACGTTCACTTGTCTCTCGCAAGCGCTTGCAACACACAAGCCTTAAGTTGTGCTCAAAGGCAACGAATCCTCTCGTCAAAACTGCACGCGCTGCGTAAGCGCGCCGTCGACAATCAGATTGGTGCCGGTGATAAAGCCGGCGCGCGGGCTTGCGAGAAAAACTACGGCGTTGGCGACTTCAGCCGGGGTGCCCATGCGTCCCATCGGATTGCGTGACAGCATCAATTTGAACATTTCGGGATTGGTTTCCTCGACCACGTTCCAGACGCCGCCTTTGAAATAGACGTTGCCGGGCGAGACCATATTGGCGCGGATGTTTTTAGCTGCGAGATTGCGGGCAAGCGCTTTGACATAGGGCACGAGGGCCGCCTTGGCGGACGCATAGGGGCGTGGCGGCCCGGCGATTTCGACCGCCCCTGTCGTCCCGACGACAACGATCGCGCCGGCCTTCGATCGCTCGAGAAAGGGGATCGCCGCCTCGACGCCGGCCACCGTCCCCATGATGTCGATCTCAAGGCTGCGCCTCCAGGACTCCTCGTCCATCGTCTGCGCCAATGCACTCACATTGGCCACAAAAATATCGAGCCCTCCAAGCGCCTGGCTTGCCTGCGAAACCCACGCGCGAAGTGCACTACCCTCCGCGACATCAGCCACGCCGCCCCAGCTCTTTATCCCTTTGCCGGCAAGCGCCGCTACGGTCTCGTCCACTGCCGGTTTGTGGCGCGCACAGAGCGCGACATTGCATCCCTCGGCCGCCAATTGCTCGGCAATGGCACGACCGATGCCGCGTGTACCGCCTGTCACGACTGCGTTTTTGCCTGTAAGATCGAGGTCCAAGCTGTGCTCCTTTCGGCTGATCTGTCACGACTATAGCGAATTGCTTTTTGCCGTCTGCTTGACGAGACTGGAACCGCTTTACCCACGCAAGAGGTTTGCCGATGGCCCGCACCAACGAGCGCGTTGCCTGGTTCAACGGCAAGATCGTCCCCGAGAGCGAAGTTGTGATCCCGTTTCGGGATCAGGGCTTCTTGCGCGGCGATGCCGTGTTCGACATGACGCGAAGCTTCAATGGCAATGCCTTTCGGCTCGACCAGCACATCGCCAGGCTTTACCGCTCGCTCAAATATCTCGACATCGATCCGGGCCTGTCGCCTCGGGAGATGGCGGAGACCAGCAAGGATGTGCTCGAACGCAACCGCCACCTCCTCGGCCCGGGCGAGGATTACTGGCTGGCCCAGCGCATCAGCCGAGGCGTCAACCGCGTGCCGGGCGACAATTGGGACCACTACGGCCCCAATGTCATTATCGAATGCATCCCGCTTCCACTGCGAGAAAGGGCCAAGTGCTTTCGCGACGGTATCGATGTGGTCGTCCCTTCCCTGCGCCGCACGCCACCGGACTCGCTCTCACCGCGCGCCAAGATGCACCAGTATTTGAACCTGGTCCTCGCGGACCGCGAGGTGAAGGCGCATAGCCCAACCGCCTGGGCAGTGCTGCTCGACATCAACGGCAACCTCTGCGAGGGCCTGGGGAGTAATATCTTCCTGGTGCGCGATGGTCGCCTGCTGACCCCGAGGGAGCGTTATGTCCTTCCGGGCGTGAGCCGCCAGGCGACAATTGATCTCGCCCGTGAGCTAGGCATCGGTTTCGAGGAAAAAGACATCGATCTTTATGATGCTTACACTGCCGACGAGTGCTTTCTGACCTCGACCAGTCTGTGCATTTGCGGCGTGCGGAGCCTCAACGGCAGGACCTTTGCCGCAGCGGAGGTGCCGGGGGCCGTCACCCGGCAACTGATCGAGGCCTATAAGCGCCTGGTCGCATGTGACTTTGTCGCGCAGTATCTGCAACAACTCGACCGCTGACTGGAGAGTGGACCGTGCGGTGGCCTGCTTTTCCCACAACGCGTTCGTCATCCTATCGCGTACGGCGGCGCCATACCCTCGCCTCCGAGCCCAATCGGACAACTAAGTTGTCGCAACCGGAAGACCTCGGCAAAACCGCAATCATCCGTTCCGCGCAGCAATCAGGGTGCCGTTGCATTGGGAGTTCTATGACATCGCAGCCGTCGATGTGCCGTACTTCCATCATTGGCTGACTGAGTCGGTGATGGGCGACACAGGCGCTTATCTGCTCCCCGCTCCGCAGGTTTGACGACTCCAGGCGATGGCGGCTGTCGGCATTGTCTTCCCGCCATGCGCCAGCCGGCCACCCGGTACCGACTGTTTCGCGTTGCGAAGAGTTCGTTCACACGCTCTTCGACACGGTGTCACACGTAGTCGGATCCGAAGTGCAGGCAGGGGCAGCGATCAGTAGCGCAGGCGAGGCACCGGATATCGGGACGGTTACATCCGGATCTCGAGAGCTTTGGCGACTCCACGCTGCATCCCGCTGAGCGCTGTCTCACCATTCGCGGGCAAAGAGGCGTTGCGCTCACGTATCGATCTTAACTTTAATTTCTCGAAGCGACGGGGGCTCACTCTATTACCGCTAATCCGACAGCAGCCTCCGCCGATCCTTACGTCCCGACCGACCGACGGCCCATCTGGGGACTTCATGACTCGTTTATTTATTCGTCCTCCATTTCGGGCTTTCGGCGCCCAACGAGGACTAGGGTCAGCTTTGTTCTCGATCCGTGCGGTTCATAGCGTCGCGCGGGATGACCGGCAACAGGATGTGTGAAGGGCGGGTTGCCTCGATGAAGACACGGTTGCGAGCGATACGGGGCTGTTGCCACGCGCCTTCCGGCTCACCGGAATTTGGGTTGACGTCGAAATGCGGGAAGTTGCTGCTCGAAATGTCAAGCCGCAGGCGGTGCCCACGGCAGAATAAATTGGCGATCGGAAACAGCTCGATCGCTATCGGGTAGACCTCGCCCGGCACCATCAGTGTCGGCCGCTCCCAGCTGTCGCGATAGCGCGCCCGTAACAGGCCCTCGGTCAGGTTCATCGCGAAGCCGTGCGGAAGGTCCCCGCCCGGCGGATAAACATCGATCAGTTTGGCGGTAAAGTCCGTGTCGGGAGCATCGGAGGCTATCCACAGCCGCACCGTGACTGGTCCGACGACTTCGAGTTCCTGATCGAGCGGCGGCGTGGCGAACACCAATACATCGGGGCGAGAGGCGGCGGCGCTTTGATCGAAGGCGCCGGCATACATGACAGGCTCACCGGAGCTGATCGCGCCGCCCCGCGTCGGCACCGGATCGCGCGGGTCAAAAGCATACTCGAGTGCACGCGAGCCCATTGTCGCTGGCGCTCCAGAAAGGCTGCGGTCGTCACGCAGGTAGAGCCGCGCCCAGTGGGTTTGCGGCAGCGGCCACTTGGCGGTACTGCGCCAGCGCCCGCCATGCTCCAGGCGGCCCT
>JAFMSA010000866.1 GCA_017353855.1 Alphaproteobacteria bacterium | reverse complement strand
CGCTGAAGGGCCCGGCCAGGTAGAGCGAAGGCGGCGGGCAGGCGCGGCGGCAGGCCTGGCCCCTCCTCGATTTCATGCCGCCCATGTTGCCATGCTCACTTGGTGTACATCGACGAATTGCCGCATGGTCAGGAAAGCGGCACACTGTCGCTATGAAATGGTGCGGAGGAGAGATGAGCGACCAGGCGGCGCCAGTAGAACCATACTTTGATCGCTCGCCGCAGCCGTTTGGCGACGTTCTGCCCGACCCGCTGGTTTATGACGCTTCGCCACGGACGCTACGTCAGCGTACCGTGAATTTTGCCGCCAAGCGGCTAGCCGACATGCGCTACGTCAGCGGGCTCGACCGCGCCACTACCGAGCGGCATTTCCGTTGGCGGCCGGCGGTGCCGCCGGGCGGACTGGGGTTCCGCGCGGCGCCCGACGGGCAGGCACAACTCGCCGCGGCGCAGCGCCGCAGCGACATCGTCGTCGAAATGGATGATGCCGACCGCCGCGCTGTCGTCCGTTGGAACGACGCCGGCTTCGGCGAACCGGTTGTCGGCTGCGCGGTCGCGCGGCCCGGCTATGGCGGCATCGTCCTGGGCCCGCACGAGAGCTTGAGATTCAATCCGCAGCCGGTCTCCCGCAAGCGAGCGGAGCCCGGGCGCGCCTGGCCTCTTGGCGATGCGATCGAGACTCCGCCGGCCCCGCCCGCGGACGTTGCCCGCGCACTCGATACCTTCTTCACCCGCTCGCGCGGCGCATACGGCATCCTGATCGCTACTCCCGAGCGGGTCCTGTGCGAATTTTACAGCGAATTCGGCGCCGCCGATCGTGTGACCCCGAGTTGGTCGATGACAAAGGCGATCACCTGCACCGTGATAGGCCGGCTGATCCAGGAAGGCTGGCTCGCCTCGGTACATAACCCGGCGCCGGCACCGCTGTGGGGCGATCCGCGCGCGATCCATCGCCTGATCACGCTCGATCAGCTCTTGCGCATGCGCTCGGGGCTCGCCTTTCCGGTGTCCCACGGCGACGGGCGCGTGACGCTCGGCTTCGAGAACAGCGCGGTCTATCAGGACGCCGGCGACGCGTTCGAAGCGGCACAGCGCTCGATCGTTGCCACCGTGCCCGGGGCGGTCTACCGCTACATCAACAGCGGACTCAACGTGCTCGGTGCGATTATACGCCACCAGATCGAGCAGCGCGGGCTGCCCTATTACGAGACATTGTACGGTCTGCTGGTCGACCGCCTCTGCATGGCGAGTTACCAGCATTCCGCCGACATCGCCGGCAATCTGATCGCATCGGGCGCCGGCTTCGCGACCTTGCGCGACTACGCGAAGCTCGGCGTGCTGTACCTGCAGAACGGCGTATGGGACGGCGAGCGGCTCCTGCCGCAGGGCTGGGCCGATTACGCACTGACCGCCACGCACACCGGGACCAGTTATGCAGCGTGCTTCCGCACCAATATCGACTGCCTGTTCCCCGATCTTCCGCCCGATACCGCCTGGGCATCGGGTGCTTCCGACCAGCGCATCTTCATCTTGCGCCGCCACCGGTTGACCGTAGCGGTCAGCAACGAGACGGATCATCCGATGGATCTGCTCGCCTTGAACCAGGTCATTGCGACCGCAATCGCGGCCTGGGCATAGCCATATCACGCCAGTTCAGGAGATCAGCGATGCCGCTCGCCAATGACTTGCCCGAAGTGCTCGAAACCACGGAACCCGAGCGCCTTGCCACCGGCTTCATTTTCACCGAAGGCCCACTGTGGCATCCGGACGACTATTGGTATTTCGTCGACCTTCGCCGCAATCAGCTGTTGCGCCTAATACCCGGCAAGGGGCCGGAGCTTGTCAGGACCACGATCGGCGGCAACGGCACGACCTTCGACCTAGAGGGCCGCCTGATCGTCTGCGAAGGAG
>JAFMSA010000280.1 GCA_017353855.1 Alphaproteobacteria bacterium | reverse complement strand
GTCCGGGCTTTGGATAGAATTCGATGTAAGGGAAGCTGCTCCCGACAATCAGCAGCGTGTCGCAGGCTTCGAGCGCCTCCTGCGAAGGCCGCGTGCCCAAGAGCCCGACGCCACCAGTGCAGTAAGGGCTCTCATCCGGCACACAGGCCTTGCCAAGGATGGGTTTGGCGATCGGCGCGCCAAGGATTTCGGCCGCCTCCTCGAGCTCCTTTTTTGCGCCGAGCGCCCCGCGTCCCGCTAGGATCACCGGCCGCGCGCCCGCATTCAGCACCTCGGCCGCCCGGCGCAGCGCTTCGTCGGTCGGAACGTGCGCGCTGTCCGCCCACATCTCGGAGACATGGCCCGGCAGATTGCGCGACGAGCGCGGTGCCTTATCGACCGGCATCGACTGCATATCGACGGGTACGGTCACATGGGCGACGCCGCGATAGGCGAGCGCAGTGCGGCAGGCGAGTTCAACGACGTTCTCCATGTGCGCCGGGCCCATTACCCGGTTGTTGTATTTGGCGACGTCCATAAAGAGCTTGTCGAGCTCGACGTCCTGCTGGGTGTCAGTGTGCAGAAGATCATGGAACTGCAATCCGGTGATCGCGAGAACCGGAACGCCGTCGAGCTTCGCGTCATAAAGCCCGTTCAGCAGATGAATGCCGCCGGGCCCTGAGGTGGCGATGCAGCAGCCGAGCCCACCGGTAAACTTGGCATAACCGCATGCGGCAAACGCCGCCGCTTCCTCATGGCGGACCTGGATAAAGCGTATCTTCTCGCGGTGGGTGCGGAAGGATTCGATGATGCCGTTGATTCCGTCCCCGGGAATACCGAATACGGTATCGACACCCCAATTCATAAGCGTTTCGACGAGAACGTCACCGGCAGTCTTCGGCATGTTGCGTGTCCCTGCGAACGGCAGCCGCTGTCGCGAAAACCAGCGCTGCGCAGTGGCAAATCATTGGCTGGCGCTATGCGCCTGCCTCATTGATCTAACAGGGCAGCTCGGGTCAGTGTTCCTTGCCTGGGCTGAAAATCCGCATCTTACGGCCAGCCCCTGCGGGTCGCGTAATCCGTGACACTCAGCCCGTACAGAAACAGCAACCAGAAAAATCCGGCCCCGGCGAAAAGCCATTTGAGCGACGGCGGGCCTTTGAGCCGCATGAACAGAATGAAGACGATCGCCGCCTGGGTAGCGGCGATACCGAACTGGACAGCGGGTCCATAGACACCAAGCCTGAGATAGGCGCTGAGGATACTGAGACCGCCTAATACCAGCAGCACGAGCCAGGCGCTGATATAGAGGAGTCCTGATCCAGGCTTGCGCAGCTTCGCGGTATTCATGAGCGGCCCACGAGATAGATTGCCGGGAAGAGAAATATCCAGACGGTGTCGACAAAGCTCCAATAAAGCCCGACCACCTCGAGCGGCGCAAAATAGCCGGATGTCAGCTCGCCGCGCCGCGCGCGTGTCAGCATGAAGAACAGCAAGCCAACCCCGATTGAGAGGTGAAGCGCGTGCAGAGGCGTAGCGATGAAGTAAAACACCCAAAACAGCTCACCTGCCGGCGCCTGGTCCAGCTTCATGAAAAAATGGACCGCCGGAACGACCCCGTCCTGGTAGTCGAGATACCATTCGTAACTCTTGATAAGAATGAAAGCGATGCCGAGAGCCGCGGTCGCCAACAGCCAGTTCGTCAAGGCTTGGCGCCGGCCTGCGGCCGCAGCCTCGATCGCCAGCACCATCGTCAGGCTGCTGGTCAGCAGCAGCCCGGTGTTGAGGATGCCGCACCACAGCACGGTCTCCTTCGCGGCTTGCGCGAATTCCTCGGGATAGAGGTTCCGGTAGACGAAATACGCGAAGAGCAGCGCTCCGAAGAACAATGTCTCGGTCGCAATGAACACCCACATGCCGAGCTGCGCCGTCTCGCCTTGTTGCGCGAGCGTCGCAAATTGCATCTCGGGACGGAGGGCACCGCTACGCATGCACTGTTCCGTCCTGCGCCACGTAGCTGCCGTTCTCGGGGTTGTAGGCGTAGGGCGCGGTCGTCACCGCAGGCGTCCGCGCGAAATTGTATGTCGGCGGCGGCGAGGAGGTCTGCCACTCGAGACCGGTCGCCCGCCACGGATTGGGGCCGGCGCGTTCGCCGCGCAACATCGACCAGGCGAGATAACCTAGCGGCAACAGGTAAGCCACTGCCAGGATCGAGGCGCCGGCGGAAGACAAAAGATTCCACGGCTGCCATTCCGGTGCGTAGGTGTAATAGCGCCGCGGCATGCCGAGATAGCCCAGGATGAATTGTGGGAAAAACGTCAGATTGAAACCGACGAAGGTCAGGAGTGCGGCAAACCGCGCCCACAATTCCGGGTACAGCCGCCCGGTTATCTTTGGCCACCAGTAATGCAGGCCGCCAAAAAAGGCGCTGACCGTACCTCCCACCATGATGTAGTGGAAATGGGCAATCACAAAATACGTGTCGTGCAGATCTATGTCCAGGCCCAGAGTTGCGACCATCAACCCCGTCACCCCGCCAATCGTGAACAGCAGCACGAAGCCGAGCGCATAGAGAAACGGCGCATCGAAACTGATCGAACCCTTATGCAACGTGGCGGTCCAGTTGAACACTTTGATCGCCGACGGCACCGCCACGAAAAAGGTCATCAACGAAAACACGACCGCAGAATAGATCGAAATACCGGCTACGAACATGTGGTGGGCCCACACGAAAAAGCTGAGGATCGCAATCGCCATCAGCGCGTAGGCCATTCCGGTGTAGCCGAATATCGGCCTGCGGGCGAAACAGGTGACCAGCTCGCTGACAACGCCCATTGCCGGCACGATCATGATGTAGACGGCCGGGTGAGAGTAGAACCAGAAGATGTGCTGGAACAGGATCGGATCGCCTCCATGTGTCGGATCAAAGAGGCCGACCTGCAGGAACCGCTCGGCCGCCACCAGCAGCAACACCATGGCCAACACCGGCGTCGCCAGCAGCATAAGCAGACTGACCGAATAGATCGCCCACACGAACAGCGGCAAGCGCATCCAGGTCATCCCGGGGGCGCGCAGGCGATGGGTTGTGACGACGAAATTGAGCGCGGTCATTATCGTCGAAAACCCGTTGACGAACACCGCTAGCGCTGCAACGAGGATATAGCCGTCCGAATAGAGGGTCGAGAATGGCGGATAGAACGTCCACCCGGCATCGGCGCCGCCCATAATGAGGGCATAAAGCAACACCAGCCCGGACAGGTTGAAGACGTACCAGCTTGCGAGATTGATTCGCGGGAAAGCCAGGTCGTGCGCCCCGATCATCAATGGCAGGACGAAATTCCCGAGCGTCGTCGGAATCGAGGGGATAAGAAAGAACCACACCATCACGATGCCATGCATCGTGAACACGCGATTGTAGATCGATGGTTGCAGCAGACCAGACGGCGTCGCCAGGTGCAGTCGTATCAGCGTCGCCGCAATCCCGCCGATGAAAAAGAAAAAGGTGATCGACGCAAAGAACAGGAGCCCGATCCGCTTGTGGTCCCTGGTCAGCAGCCAGGAGCGCACCGTATTCTCGGAAGTCAGATAGTCGGTACCAACATCGGCAGCGAGCGCAGCCATAGTTCGGCATTCCTATTTGGCGAGGGATTTGATGTAGGCGATCAGCTTTACGAGGTCGTCCTCGCTGAGCTGACCCGAGAAGTCGGGCATGACCGGCGGATAACCGGCGACCGTGAACGTTCTTGGCAGCAGGATGCAATCGCGCAGATAGCGCTCGTCCGCGACCCGGCTTGAGCCATCCTGCAAATGCACGAGGCTGCCGTAAAGGCCGTTCATAAGCGGCGCATGTACCGTGCTGGCGGTGCTGTGGCAGCCGCTGCAGCCGTGCTCTCGGAACACCGCTTCGCCCTGTTGCGCGAGCGATTCGTGGACCCCCTGTTGTTTGAGCCAGCGCCCGAATGCCGCCGGTTCCATGACCGTCACCTCCCCCGTCATATTGGCATGCTGTACGCCGCAGAGCTGGGTGCATTCGATCCTGTATGTCCCCGCCTTCGTCGCTTTGAACCAAATGGTTTCGAGCGTGCCGGGGACGACGTCCCGCTTGATTCGGAACGCCGGGACGAAGAAGCTGTGGATGACGTCCTGCGAGGCCAGCACGAGACGTACCGTCGTGTTGACCGGAACGTGCAGCGCATCGATCTCACGCTGGCCGCCGGGATGCTCCATCTTCCACATCCATTGCTTACCGACGACATAGATCTGAAGCTCGCCAGACGGTGGGTCATAAAGCCAGATATAAACTACCGCCCCCCAGACGAAGGCGAACAGAAATAGGACTAACGTGGCAACCGTCCAGCTGATTTCCCATTGCCAGGTCTTCGCTACCAGGTTGGCGCGTGAGGCGCTGCTGCCGCGGCGATAGACCAGGCAGAACCTCAACATCAAGCCGACAACCGTCAGCACGATCAGGACGCAAATGCCGAGCTCGGCGATGTAGAGCGCGTTGACGACCTCGCCGCTGACGGCGGCGGTGCGCGGCCAGAATGGAAGCCAGCCCTGCATCTTCCTCCTCAGCCGCGTGAGCGTCGCCGGATCATGACGAACACGACGACGCCGCCCGCCATCGCCATGAGATTGGCGACAATAAAAGCGGCTTCGATCGCCAGGCTGTGCCGCCCGAGGTTCGGATCCTTGCCATGGCAGAGGAGCAGTATGCGCTGAACCAACCCCTGCGCCTTGCCTTGCGCGGCGGCGGTTATTGCGGTTCGCAGATCGGACGAGCCGATGTCGACGCCGAGCAAGTACCGGCTAATGCTGCCGTCGCCGGCGGCGAGGACGAAACCCGCAGGATGGATGTATTGATCCAGTGCCGCCTCGTAGCGATACGGAAAGCCGACGGCATCCGCAACAGTCCGAATCATGTTCTCTTGCCCGGTCAGGAAATGCCAGCCGTCCTTGGCCACCGGATGATGATAGCCGGCGAGATATTTGACCTTGGCAGCCTCGACATCGGCAGGTTTGTCGCGTGGATCGATATCAATCACGACGACCTGGAAGTCGCGGCCCGCGTCGAGCGGCAGTGCGTCGAGCGCGGCGACGAGATTCCCCAGAGTGAGCCCACATAATGTCCGGCAGCGCAGATAATCAAGCACGAGCACCACCGGCCTGCCCGAAAAGAACTGATCGAGGCGGACCCAGTGCGCCTGCTCGTCTACGAATTCCGCCGCGAGCGGCAAACGGGCACCCGGATGGGGCTGGAACGCAAATCCGGAAAGCTCATCGACGCTCCCCGCTAACGGCGCACTCACTGGCAGCACCACCGATATGGCGAAAACGAGCCGTACCAGGAAAGAGCTCACGGCTGTGCTCGCGGAAAGCCGTCGATACCCTGCTCGGCGAGCTTTCTCATAGCCTGCTCGATCGGGATGTGGACAATGCCGTTCTTCCTATCGACCCAATAATACCCGTTCAGGGGCTTTTCCTTCTCGTGGCGGAATTTCGCGAGATCCTCCGCCGGGTTGGTCTGCAGCCGCGGCTGCGGCGGTTCAACGGTCAACGCCCGGTTCACATCGGCCGGGGTTGTCGGGAACGCAGCGATCAACACAAGGGGCGAAATCACGAGCATAACGAATATACCCAGGAGGACCAGACCGATTGTGCCAATTGGCCAATCCGACCGCTCGTAAGCCGTGCCGGCATTGTTTTCAACGCGCTCATCGAGCTCAGCCATGGTCGGGCTCCCAGGATTGAGTCCTGGCGATCATCGTGCTGCCGTGGCGCAACCACCAAAAGAACCACAGCAAGGTCGGCCCACCGAGCGCCAAAACTGCACTGATGTCGAGCCAGAACGACTCGGCCGGGAACTCGGGCAACACGAGCCACCATTTGTCAGCAAGACGGCCAAGCAGGACCAGCACGCAGACAGTTGCGACCACGACCCGGCTGCGCTTGCCCGGCCGAGTTATCAAAGCGAAAAACGGCACGAAAAATCCGAGCGTGAGGGATATGAAGACCGCGGGAGCCCAGCCGCTG
>JAFMSA010000279.1 GCA_017353855.1 Alphaproteobacteria bacterium | reverse complement strand
CCGGGAATACCAGAACATCATCCCAGAAGATCTGCCCGTGATAACCTTCTTGCCATCCATGTGGTGGAAAGCCGACGTCAAGGGCCTCCGTGTGGGGCGACACTGCCTGAAGGACATGAAACCAGTGCAATGCCGTCGCGTTGGCTATATCCGGTTTCGCGATTTCCACACCGCTGCGTTGCCATAGCCGGCTCCAGGCGCACTTGTGCGCACTCCGCAGTGCAGAAAAGGACGGGGCCAGCTGGACCGTCCGCAGCGCCGTCTCGACCGGCTCCGATATCGTCGGATCCCGAGACGTCACGACAGCGGCGGTCTTCTCGATGGCCACTACTTTGCCCGGTGACACCCGAGAAATCCCGGAACGCGCAATCGACGAAGCGGCCCGGTCCGTCTCATCCTTGAAAAATGCGAGATTGCCACCGGTTTCCAAGGTGCGGGCCACGACAGCGATCCGCACACGGCTCTGGCGCGTCTCTACTTCAAGCAAAAGGAGATTGGGCTCAAAGACCCGCAGGTTCACCGGGAGCAAATGTCGGTTATCAAACCTCTTGTACCTCGCGACGTTGCTGTTGGTTATTGCACCATCGAGACCGGTGAGGACCTCGATCTCGCCTGACCAGTTTTCTGCCCTGAGTTCAAACCGGAAAGCGGCAAGATGCGGTCGGGCCATGCTGACGAGTCGGTCCTCTCGCACACGAGTGCGCCGACCGATGCCGTCTTCAAACAAGACCCGGCGTCGCGTAACGCCCTGCGCCAAATCGAGCGTGTGCCTATACTCGAGAATATTGGCCCGATCGAGAGCGAACCAGTCGGTCTCGCCTTTCCTCCGGAACCTGAGCGGCAGCCAGTTCGGCAAGTTGACGATCGAGTCGTGCTCGACCAGGTCGTCTTCGACTTTGCTTGTCAGCCGGTCGTAACACCCGGCGCGGTATGTTCCCGGGTAGTGATACCCGTCAGCCACGGCGTCGGTGGCACATCCTCTGGTCAGAAGGAAGCCATTACCCAGCGCGAGCAGCGCCTCACGCCGCCGCTCGTCAGTGGGGTCGTAGGCATCGAAGCTGACCTGGAAGCGCGGTTTGCGCATCTATTTGACTAGGTGAGACGCTGAATATTTGCAAGCAGCGATGGCTGGAGATCCTCAATCTCCCGGCGGGAGGGATAGGCGGGTTGTGAGCCATAGGCAGTGACTGCAAGATGCGAGGCAGCCGTAGCGAAACAAGCCGCGTCGACGAAAGGCCGCCGCTCCATCAGTGCGACGGCAAGCGCACCCGCGAAAGCATCTCCGGCGCCCGTCGTGTCAACAACCGGCACCGGAACGGGCGTGACGACGGACGTTTCTCCCCGGTGCAAAACGAGACACCCGCCATCGGCAAGTTTGACGCAAGCAGAGGGTATGCCGAATGCAACCAGCCGACCGGCAGCCCTGGCCGCAGCCTCGATACCGTCAACTTTGATACCGGTCAGACCTTCGGCTTCAACTGGATTAGGCGTGACCGCCGTGGCATGGGTCAGCATCTCACGATCCGCACGGCCTGCCAGGGAAGGATCGATGACGATGAGCAGTCCGCGCCTGGCGGCTACCTCGATGGCCCGCCTAGCGACTGCGGGCGGTACTTCATAATCGACCACGAGGACCGAGCACTCCGGCGCTCCGTCGATCGCGCCGACGACACGTCGAATGCCCTCTTCATCCCATACGTCGTTGGCGTTGTTGGCGAGTATGATGCTCTTCCGACCGTCCGGAAGAACGGCGACCATCGATACGGCAGTTGCGCATCCGCAGGCGGTCGAGACGTAGGCAAGATCGACGCCGGCTTCGCGCAACGGTCCAAGTGCCTGTTCGCCAAGTGCATCATCGCCCACTTGGCCAAGCAACCGGGCCGGCACGCCCACCCGCTGCGCCAGAACGGCGACATTTGCCGCCTTGCCGCCGCCGAGGCGGACAAAGTCACTCGCGATCAGCGTCTCGCCGAGGGCAGGAGAGCCGCCAACGCGGACCTGAAAATCCGCATTGATGCTGCCGAGTGAAAGCAGGACCGGATTTGTCACGCTCGTTTCCTCGCTGCATCGCAGTTCATCTCTCTCGACAAACACTCGCCGACCGAAAACGGCCGATCTTCCGGGTAGGTTAGCTGGTGGCGTTGTGGTTAGTGATGGATAACAACATCGAAGGGCCCACCGACGCGACGACTGGACGACCAATTGTTCGAACGAGCGAGCGTGCTTGATCTGCCCCGCAAGCGGCTGTAGGGCACTTTCGCGAGAGCCTACCTGACCGCGGCTTCGGCGCCGAGAGTCACGAGGAGGCCAGGCGCCACCCCGGCCCTGATATTCGCCAGCCCCGTCGAGGTCGACGGCGGACCTGCTCTGGTGCGGCTGTCGCAAAGGGCCGCGGCG
The DNA here is from genome assembly GCA_017353855.1 of Alphaproteobacteria bacterium. Taxonomy (GTDB): domain Bacteria; phylum Pseudomonadota; class Alphaproteobacteria; order ATCC43930; family CGMCC-115725; genus AP-15. The sequence goes on along the minus strand of JAFMSA010000279.1, from coordinate 3,629 downwards.
CGGGCGGGGGCGGCAGCCTTCTCCTGAGAAGTGTGCAGCGCGCGTGACCACCGCTGCCCGCGCAACAGCTGAACCTGCCTATAAGTAAACCCACCTCACCGCTCTGGCAGCACAGGCCAGCATCGGGACCTGACATCTCGCGAATACGAGCGCCTCGATGTTGCTTTCCGGCTTTCGGTGTGCTCGTTCCGGGCCCGGCGGAAACACAAAGCAGTGACGGTTGGGCGCATGATCGAACTGCCTTGTACCGGTGCAGCGCCACGTCGTCAGGCTGCTAATTCGAGTGCCTTCGTTTCGATCGCGCTGCGCGAGACGCCGTGATAATCGAGCAACTGTTCCTTCGTGCCTGACCGGGGGAGCCGATCGATAGCAAGTCGGTGCACTGGAGCGACCACCCCGACTGCAGCCGCTACTGCGTCGCTAAGCCCACCATCGACCGCGTGGTCTTCGGCAACGATCACTGCGCCTGTGCGACGAGCCGCTTGCCTTAACGCCTCAACATCGAGCGGCTTCACGGAATAGGCGTCAATGACGCACGTCGCAATCCCTCTGCTCTTCAGGCCCTCGTGGGCGGCCAATGCCTCGTGCACGGTGATGCCCGCTGATATGATTGCCATGCGGTCGGCTTGCGAGTGACGCAGTGTCTTGCTGCCGCCGATCGGGAATTGCTCGTCATTCCGATAAATGACCGGTGTTTTGGGCCGTGTTGTGCGAAGATAGACAATCCCGGCGGTGTGAGCGGCCGCCTCCGTCAAACGTTCCGTGCTTACCGCGTCGCAGGGATAGAGCACCGTGGTCCCGATCAGAGCCCGGAACATCGCCAGATCTTCGAGCCCCATCTGGGATGGGCCATCCTCGCCGATCGATACGCCGGCGTGGCTGCCGCAAAGGATAAGGTGCGGAGGCCGGCTGTAGACAGCCATGCGGGCGAAATCATAGGCGCGCGTCAGGAACGCGGCAAACGTCGCCGCAAAGGGGACTTTACCGCGCGCGGCCAGACCTATTGCCGTCCCCAGCATATTTTGCTCGGCGATGTAGCTTTCAAAGAACCGCTCCGAATACTTCTCACCGAATGCCTCGGTACCGGTCGAGTTCTTGACGTCGCCATCAAGCACGACGATTGCCGGGTCGAGCCCGCCCAGCTTTTCGAGCGCCCTGCCGAATGCCTGTCGGGTCGCGACGGCATCGCCTGGCCGGTAGTCGATTTTGATCGGGGTACGCCGCGCTCTCCCCCTGGGCCGGAATTGCCCAACCCGGCGTGGTTCGACCACACGCCTCGTTTCCGTTTTGCCGAGTTCAGCCAACGCCTTTGCCATTTGCTCGCGATCGAGCGGCTTGCCATGCCACCCGCCGGCACCTTCGAGGAAGGACACGCCTTTGCCTTTCTCGGTACGCGCGACGATCGCCGTCGGCCCGGCCTCGGACGCCCTGTGTAGTGCTTCGACGATAGCCGCCATATCATGGCCCGCGATCTCGATTGTTCGCCACCCGAAAGCAGCAAAGCGCCCAGCCAACACACTCGTATCGTGGCCGTACGGCGCTGCTGCGCTCTGCCCCAGACCGTTGACGTCGACAATCGCCACGACGTTTGACAGCCTGTTAAGGGCGGTGAATTGAGCCGCTTCCCAGACTGATCCTTCCGAGCATTCGCCGTCGCCAAGGAGGCAGTAGACGCGGGCGTCGATGCCGTCGAGCTGATTGGCCGCAGCAATCCCGTTTGCAGCAGCGAGCCCCTGCCCCAACGACCCCGTCGCAACCTTGACCCATGGGTTGATCGGGGTGGGATGACCCTCGAGCGAGCTATCTATCCGGCGCAATGAGAGCGGGTCCTCGGCAATTGCTCCTGCCTCTTGCAGCGCGGCCCATAGGATCGGTGCGGCATGGCCCTTCGACAGCACGAACGTGTCGACGTTGTGGGCCGCGGGATCGCCCGGGTCCCAGCGCATCTCGCGAAAGAACAGCGCTGCGACGATATCGGCGCATGACATGCATGAGGTCGGATGGCCTGAACCAGCTTCGGTTGTCATTTGAATGACGAGGCGACGCAGTTTGCGGGCGATATCACGCAACGGCTGAAGCTCCCCCGATCCGGCATACCGGCTGCACTTAGCCGCCAGCTGGTCCAGCAGCGCGTCATATGGCTCGACGAATTTCTCGATGCCCTCGTCCTCAAGCCGCTTGGTGATGAGCGCAAAGTTAATGCCGACGCTCTCGAGGTCCGCCATGACGCGGCGCGCCTCGTCGACGCCCTTTTCGACGGTCGGCACGACGGCCCCATGGTCGAGAAAAGCGGCTATCGTCTTCGCCGGCATCGTATTGACCGTCATCGGTCCGATCAGCGGCTCGACATACATCAGATCGGGATAGGACGGTTCTTTGGTCCCGGTGCTCGCCCAGAGCAGTCGCTGCACTTGTGCGCCTCGAGCTGCGAGCGCATCCCACCGCCTGCCCTCGAAGATGCGCCTGAAAGTCCGATAGGCAAATTTTGCATTCGCGGTCGCGACCTTCCCCAACAAATTCGATGGATCCGGATTTTTCGCCGAAGCACCGGGGACGATCCGATGCCGCAATAATTGGTCCGCAAGGGCATCGATGCGGCTTAAGAAGAAGCTCGCAACCGACGAGATCTTGTCAATCGGCCTGCCCGCTTCGACACGCCTTTCGAGAGCGCGCAGATACGCTTCCGCTACTTCTTTATAACTGTCAATCGCAAAAAGCAGCGTTATGTTGACGTTCACCCCGTCGAACAACAGCTGCTCGATTGCCGGGATGCCGGCTTCGGTGCCCGGGATTTTTATGAACAGGTTGGGGCGATCCACATTGGCCCAGAGCCGGCGCGCCTCTTTGATCGAGCGGCCCGTGTCGTGAGCAAGGTGGGGCGAGACCTCAAGACTGACAAAGCCGTCCAGACCTTGGCACTGCTCATAGACGAGACGCAGCAGGTCGCAGGCATCGCGTATGTCGATCGCGACCAGCTCGTCATAGATCTCCTGCGGAGACCCGCCGGCCATCGCAGCACGCTCGATCGCGTTGTCATATTCCGCCTCCTCACTGATCGCTTTTGCGATGGTAGCCGGGTTGGCGGTGATTCCGCGCACGCCTTGCTCGATCAACCAAGCGAGCTCCCCGCTCGTGATCATTTTCCGCGACAGATCATCAATCCAGCAGCTTTGCCCGCAGGCAGCGAGCTCTACAAGAGTATCCATGCCGATACGAACCTCCTGTTGGTCGGCAGCCGAGAGCGTGGGCATGGGCGAGCGGCGTGGTCGCCTCGATGGCTCTTAAGCACGCCCGCCCTGCGATGATACAGCCGACTGCCTCGTAATTGCGACCCGCCGCTGGTTTCCTCACGCGTAGCGGCTCGGGCTCCCAGCCGCGTCGCGACTGTCGTTCTCGAGCCAGATATGTTTGTCCCATTTCACCTCTCGGCGAAGACCTCGCCGCAACCTTTTCGGTCGTGGTGTCGGGCAATTGTAATACCGGGTTGTCGCTGGGGTATAGAGCTGCCCCAGATCCTTTGCGGCGCCTGCTGTCTCGACCCGGCTAGTTGCCTTCTCCAGCCCAAACAGCCGATCGCAGATGACACAGTGACCGAGCGCGCTTGGCTGCAGTCCAGTACCCGCGTGGCC
>JAFMSA010000278.1 GCA_017353855.1 Alphaproteobacteria bacterium | reverse complement strand
ACGCGACTGTGCGCGTTGCCGATGGGCCAGCTTGAACGCGAGGTTGAGGCGCGTGCCGCCGGCCGTGTTCGGATCAATAAAGACGAGCAGATATTTGAATTTGAGCGCCAGGCCGCCCTCCCGTGAACCCGGCGGGGCTCCTTGAGAACCGCGGCGCGCGAACCCCGCGTTCCGCTGCTCAGCGGGTGAGGCTCTCTTCGCGCGGCGGGTCGGCCAGAAGCCGGCGCAGTTCGGTCTTCAGAACTTTGCCATAATTGTTCTTTGGGAGGGTATCGACAAACTCATAATGCCGCGGGCGCTTGAAACGGGCGATGTGGTCGAGGCACAACCGGTCGAGCGTCTTTCTCGCGATCGTCGCTCCCGGCCGGGCTACGACAAACGCGACGACTTCCTCGCCCCATTCCGGATGCGGGCGACCGACCACCGAGACCTCGATAAGGTCCGGATGGCGCAGCAATATCTCCTCGATCTCCCGCGGATAGATGTTGCTGCCGCCACTGATGATCATGTCCTTGGAGCGGTCGCGCAGCGTCAGGAAACCGTCTTCATCAAAGCTCCCGAGATCCCCGGTGTGCAGCCAGCCGCCGCGTAACGTTTCGGCGGTGGCGTCGGGATTGTCCCAATAACCCGCCATGACGCAGTCGCTGCGCGTGACGACTTCTCCGACTTCGCCCGGCGGGAGTTCGCGGTCGCTCTCGTCGACCACCTTGGCGAGCACCCCGGTCCGTGGCACTCCGCAAGAGCCGAGCCGGTCGCGCCAGCGCGGATGCGTTTTCTCCGCGTGCATGCGTCGGGTAAGGCCGGTAATCGTCATCGGCGACTCGCCCTGCCCGTAGAGCTGATAGAGGCGCGGGCCAAAAAGCTTCAGCGCGCGCTCCAGATCGGTGACATACATTGGGCCGCCGCCGTAAAAGATCGTCCGGAGGCCCCTCAGATCGGCTGAGGCGACAGCGGGGGCATCGACGAGCCGAGTGAGCATTGTCGGTGCAGCAAACATCGAGACGCGGGAATGGCGCTGCAATGCGTCGGCAATCTCGTCGACGTCGAAATGGGCCAATATCGCCTGATGGCCGCCACGTAACAGATGCGGCAAAGCATACAGGCCGGCGCCATGCGACAGCGGCCCGGCATGGAGGTTGGTGTCGCGCTCGTCGACCGCCTCGATATCGGCGTAATAGCAATGGCTCATAAAGAGCAGGTTGCGGTGGGTCAGGATGGCGCCCTTGGGCCTGCCGGTGGTGCCGCTGGTATAAAAAAGCCACGCCCGCTCGTTCGCCCTGCTGTCGACGGCGGGCATCGGCGCCGCGCGCATAATGAGGCCGGTATACTCGGCGCTCCTGGTCGATACGACCTCGCCCAAGGTCTCCACCGTCTGCTCGAGCGCCGCCAGTGCACCGGCAAGCGCCGGAGTAGCGATGAGCAGCCGCGCACGCGAATCCCGGGCGATGTGCTCGACCTCGCGCGGATGGAGCCTGGCATTGACCGGGACCGCACAGAGGCCCGCGGTCCAGCACGAAAACATCACCTCGAGGAACTCGGCGCAGTTCTCCATGCACAGCATCACGCGATCACCGGGCGCGAGGCCGCGTGCCGCCAGGCCCCCCGCCAGACACGAGATCCGGTGCGCGAACTCGCGATAGCTCCAGCCTTGGACGTTGTCGCTGACGGCCGGCGCCTCCGGCTGCCGGCGCGCGACATCAAACAACAGCGCCGCGAGGTTCATGTCACCACCGGCGGGCCACGTCGAAAGAGTTAAGCAACCCGGTGATCCTTGAACCAGGCCAGCATCCTTGCCCAGCCGTCCCTCGCGGCGTCGGCGTGATAGCTGGGCCGGTAATCGGCGTTGAAGCCGTGCGGGGCGTCCGGGTAGATCTTGATCTCACAGATTTTGCCCGCCTGTTTGCAAGCGGCCCTCATTCTCTCGACGCTTTCGACCGGGATGCTCTGATCGGCACCACCATAGAGCCCGAGCACCGGCGCCTTCAACTCGGCGGCAAGGTCGATCGGGTATTTGGGCTGCAGTTCGGTCCGCGGCCTGTCGATCGGCCCATACCAGGCGACCGCGGCTTTGAGCCCAGGGTTGTGCGCGGCGTATAGCCAGACGATCCGACCGCCCCAGCAGAAGCCGGTGACGGCGAGTCGCGCGGCGTCGGCCTTGCCGGAGGCCTTCGCGTAGGAGCCCGCAGCGTCAAGATCGGACATGACCTGCGCGTCCGGCACCTTGGAGACGATGGTTTTGATCAACTGCTGGATATCGCTGATCGCTGCCGGGTTGCCCTGACGTGCGAAGAGTTCAGGGGCGATCGCGTAATAGCCGGACTTGGCGAGCCGGCGACAGATGTCCTTGATATGCTCGTGGACGCCAAAGATCTCCTGCACGACGAGCACGGTCGGAAAGGGCCCTCCCTGTGCCGGCATTGCGCGATAGGCCGGAATCGACCCGTCCGGGACCGGTACCTTGACCTCTGCGGCGTCGAGCCCGTTTGTGTCGGTCGTGATCGTCTCCGCCGACACCGGCTGCACTGATAGCGCGAAGCCCGAGGCGAGCGAGGTCACGATAAAACCGCGTCGCGTCCACGCCGTACGCGGCAGCAGTTCTCCCAATCCGCTTTCCAACGCGTCCATCACACTCCTCCGCTGAATTGGGTTCTCCATTGTCCCGGCGCCGCAATCTTCCGCCCTCGAGCGCGCCCGGCAAGGGCTGATCACCGAAGAGTGACCGAATGAGGGACTTGCCGCCTCTGCGCGCAGGCCACGAGCCTTTGCGCTGCCGGCGCATTTTATCGGCGGCCGCGGCCATCGGGCGAGGGGCGAACGGCTAGCCTTGGCGGTGCAGGTGCCGGGTCGGGAAGCAACCGGCCTGCCGCGTCAATAATCGAAATTGTAGTTGAGCCCGATCCCTGTGCCGGCCTGGCCGGCTTCGCCTTGGATCGTCAGATGCCGCCGCACCTCGACATCCACCGTGACCTTGCTCGTTGGCGGCGAGAGGCCCTGGCTTACTCCGACCGAAACCCCAGGGGCGATCTCCTTTCCGGCGCTGAGTGCGGTGTTGCTCGCACCCCTGCCGCTCGTCTTCGTCTGGTTTAGCGTGCTGCTCGCGGGTCCTCCGGCGCCGGAGCCCAGCCGGAACCAGTCGAGACCAATACCACTGCGCAAACGGTCGAGCACGCCGGGACCCCCGCCCGCCAGTGTTCCGGCTGCGGCAGCCAGCTGGAGCCCTTCTGCGGCGGAGAGTTGACCCACCCCGCGGTTGAAGAGCACGCGTGAAAGAATCTCGTCCTTCGGTACGGAGGGCGTCGAAGACAGAGTGATCCTCGGCGCGGACGCGGAACCTCCGATGTTGACCTGCGCGGTGATGTCCGAGGCGCGCGATTCTGCGACGATGTCGAGAACGGGATCGAGTTTTCCACTGCCGTCGAACGTGATCACGCCGCGGGTCAGCGTGAATGTCTTGCCGAGCAGATCGATGCTGCCGCGGACCTGCGTCAGCGACCCTTTGATGTTCGGTGCCGCACTGGTTCCGCTGATCGCCAGTTTTCCGCGCCATTCGCTCTCGAGGCCATGGCCGCGGACAAAAATATTGCCGGGCATATCGAGCGTGATGTCGAGCGGCATCGGCAGGGCCGGCGGTTGGCCAGCGGTGCCGGGCGGTTGCCGCTTGCCGGCCTTGTTGTTCGTCTCGACGACGTTGAGCACGACGACGTTCGGGGGCAAGCTGTCGGGCAAGCTGATCTCGGCGCGGTTGATCGTGAGCGGTGCGGTTACATGGGGCGCCGTGAGGGGCCCGCTGATCGACACCGCTCCGCTGGCTGTGGCGGTGGCTTCATCGCGTGCTGCCACGCGAAAGTTCGTGAGCGTCGCGGAGAGCTGTGCCGTGGGCCCGGCAGCGCCTCCGAGCACCACATTGCCCTGCGCCCTGAGGGTACCGCCCGCATTGTCCGCGGCGGAAAACGAGCTCAGCGCAAACCGGTCGCGATCACCGATGACCTCGGCCTGCATTTTGGTCAGAACCGCGCCGCTTGCAAAATTCTCGTACCGCGCATCCGACAGCTTCAAGCGTCCGTTCGCCGCGGGCGAAGCGACCGTGCCCCCGACGACGACGTCGGCGGCGAAACGGCCGCTCACCCGGTCTTCGCCGAGCGGCAGCAGGTCCGCGAGGTTCTCGAGCTGCCCGGCGCCCTGCAACTGCAGCGCGAGACGGCCGGCGGGCGGCATCGAAATCCCGAGCGGCGCCGGCGTGAACACCAGCGGAACGGCCCCGGCAAAATTGATGTTGTCACCCTTCAACCCGGTGACCTGGCCCTTCAGGTCGAGATTTCGGCCGTTCCAATTGCCGTCGACGGCGAGCCCAAGGCGCGGGAGCTTTGAATGGTCTGCTGTGGACAGCGTAAGCCCGCGCGCGTTCACGGCCAGACGCCCCTGCGGCGCGCGCAGGGTTCCGCCGGCTGTCGCAGCAATGCTCAGCGTGCCGCTTGCGTTGTGATAGCCGAGCAGCCGTGCGCCCGAGGCAATCGGCAAATCGGCGGCATTCAGAGCCAGCGACACCGACTGGCCGCGCACGCCCCCATTACCGCTGATCCGGCCCGGCCCCCAGGCCAGGGCGAGCCCGGAAAAGGCGAGATCGGCGCCGTTTCGCGATAACGACACCGGTTGTTCGAGGAACAAACGGTCACTGCCGAGCGACCCTGAAAGCCGCGTCAGACGCAAGTCGAGCTTGCCCGGTTCGAGTCCTCCGTCGCCCGCCATCGCCACCGTCAGCGGCTCGCCCTTCGCATCACCCCGGAACGAAAAACGGCCTGGTCTCGGAGCGTCGAGCTCCAGCGCGGCGGTCGTGAATCCGCCGCCGTTGAAGTTCACCGAGGCCAGTGAAACACGTCCTGTCCCCGAGGGTCTGCGCAAAATGTCGGCAAAGCGCGCGGTGAGCGCGAGCCGGCCGATCCCGACGCGCGAGGGGCCGCTGCCCTCTGCGAGCCCTGTCCCGGTGAGCGATAGATCGAGCAGCTGACCCTCCCGTGCGTCGAGTCCCGCGGCGAACTCGATCGTCCCGGCGAGCGGCCGTCCGGCGACGCCGGACCAGCGCGCGAGGTTGGGAGCTCGTCCGGAGACCGCGCCGCGCACGAGACCCGTGTCGAGCGCCATCCTCAGGCTGCCCGCGAGTGTGCTGTCTGCCGCGGTCAGTCGCAGCTGCGGCACGACCAGCTCGGAATTACCCTTCGGCTCCGCGGCGAGCGCCAGTGTCCCGTCGAGCCCGTAGGCGTGCAGACTTCCTTGGAGAGCCGCCTTTGGATCGGAGAGGTCGGGGACGTGCGCGACGAGGTGCAGGCGGTCGAGCCTAGTTCCGGCCAAACTGATGTCGCCACCCTCGACGTCCCCCGTCGCGTCGAGGCGCGCGAGGGGCCCCTCCACCTTCAACCGCGCCGACAACGCCCCTGACACTGGCATGCCGAGGGCGCTGCTCAGCGGCGCCAAACGCGGCAGATCGAACGCGAGCGCCGCGGCCAGACTGTGCGAGCTCGGGTCGAACCGGGCGTCGCCGGTAAGCTTCCCCGCAGCGCCCGCGACGTCGAGCCGGTGGGCCGACAAGACGCCCGCTTCATCACGGCGCACGGAACCCGCTAGTGTCGCCGAGCCCCCGAGCAATGCATCAGCGGCAGCGAACCCGGTCTTCAACTCCTTTGCGGAGCCGTCGAGCTCGGCTCTGAAGCCGGCGCTTCCTTCGCGAGCAGCACTGGCTTCGAGCTCAACCGAGCCATCGAGCGGGTGTCCGAGAATGCTTGAGAACGGCCTCAGGTCGGCGATCGACAAATTGAACCGGCCTTCGATCGCGCCGGTCGGCGCCAGCTGTCCGGACCCGGCGAGGGATACCCCGGCCCCGCGCGCGGAAAGCTGGGTCAGGTCGACAGCTCGTCCGTCCCGGGTCGTGGTCGCGGCAAGGGACCAGGAGATCTCCTGGCCGAGCCCCGATGCGGCGGCAGCCTGCTCGGGCAGCGCCAGCCCGATGATGCGCCCCTGCCCGCGGATATCGACCCGCGTGTGCGGGTCGTTCAGGACACCGGTCGGCGACGCCGAAATATC
>JAFMSA010000865.1 GCA_017353855.1 Alphaproteobacteria bacterium | reverse complement strand
TGCGATAGCCATGTGTTTGAAAAATCAGCGCCGGGTCTCTTCGGAAAGTGCGGCGATGGTCCGGGCGACGATGCGGATGTCTCCGCGCAAATCCTGCACGCTCTGTTCTCTGCCTTGGACGACATCCTCGCTGAGCCGGGCGATATAGGCTTCGATATTGCGCAGATGAATCCGCAAACCGGCGTCCTGCCCGATCGAGTTCTCGACGACATCGGCCAGTCGGGTGAGCGACGGTCTCAGCTCAAGCTGGTTCTCGGCAAGCCGGACCATCAACATCTGACCTCCCTTTATTTGCTCGCCGAGGGCCCCGAGGCGATCACTCAACCGCGCGAGCATCTCGCTGGCAGCGATCCGGCCTTCTTCGCCCTTGGCGAGAATCCGCTGGAGGTTTTCGAGGCTGTCCGCGGTCTGCTCGAGCAACGCCTGGATATAAGCCGGCACCGATCCGTCGCCGCCCTCCCCCAGCGGTCCGCCCGAGAGCCTCGTGTAGGTCGAAAGCCATTCCTCGAGCTCGTTGTAGAACCGGTTTTGCGCTTGCCCCGCCTGCAGATCGAGAAAGCCGAGCACAAGGCTGCCGGCGAGGCCGAACAACGAGGCGCTGAACGCGGTTCCCATGCCTTGCAGCGGCGATTCCAAACCGGATTTGAGATCAGCGAAAGCGTGGGCGACGTCACCGCCCCCGATGTTCAGCGCGCCGATCACATCTCCGACCGAGCGCACGGTCTCCAAAAGTCCGTAAAAGGTTCCCAGCAGGCCGAGAAAGACCAGGACGCCGATCAGATAGCGCGAGGTCTCGCGCGTTTCGTTGAGGCGCGAAGAGATCCCGTCGAGCAACGCCTGCAGCGAGCTCGCGGACAAGCTGACGCGGCGGCCCTTCTGCGCCGCGAGCATCCGGGCCATTGGCCCGAGCAGCCTCGGCGAGCGGTTGACCGAAATCAGCGAATCGTCGCCGGTCTCCTGGTTCCGAAAATTCGCGATCCAGTCGAGCTCGGGGTCGAGCAGCAGCACCTGGCGAAAAATGTAGATAACACCCGCGATAAGAATCCCGAGGATGACGCCGTTCACCGCGGGATTGCCCATAAACGCGGTGATCAGCGAGCGCCCGAGCAAGGCGGCCAGGCCGGCGACCAGCAGTAAAAACACAAGCATGCGGACAAGAAAGCGGCGCGACTGGTTCATCTCACCAAGCCGCCGCAGTCTCGTAGCGCGCTGACGCTCACTCTATTCGACAATCCCGCCCGACCCGGCGGGCGGACGATGCAGCCGCTCTCTCATGCGTAGGCGCACTCACGCAAGTCGATACAAAGTTAGCGCATCGCATAGCTGCGCAACAACAAATCTCCGGAGCCCGTTCACCGTGCCGCCCGCTTTGCGCGGACCGCCTCTTTGACGAGCGCGGCGAGGGGCAGATGCAGGTGGTCATTGGCGGCGAGCACGTCCCCGCTGACCATCATGTCGTGGCCACCGGCCATATCGCTGACATACCCTCCTGCCTCGCGCACAAGCAGGATGCCGGCCGCGATGTCCCACGGTTGCAAGCCAAATTCCCAGAACCCGTCGAAGCGTCCGGCGGCAACATAGGCGAGATCCAGGGCCGCCGAGCCCATGCGCCGGATGCCGGCGGTTGCTGCCATGACGGATGCGAGGCTCGCCATATAGACCCGGGGCTCGGCGCCCGGGCCGAACGGCATGCCGGTGCCGATGACCGCCTCACCCAGATGCCGCCGCGCCGAGACTCTGAGCCGACGGTCGTTGACGTAGGCGCCGACCCCCTTTTCAGCCCAATACATCTCGTCCCGAATCGGTTCGTAGACGACACCGGCGACGATCTCGCGGTCGCGTTCGAGCGCAATCGAGATCGCGAAATGCGGGATCCCGTGCAAAAAGTTTGTCGTCCCGTCGAGCGGATCGACGATCCAGCGATTCCGTGGGTC
>JAFMSA010000864.1 GCA_017353855.1 Alphaproteobacteria bacterium | reverse complement strand
ACTTTCCCGCGCGCGCACTCGACCCGCCGCCCGCCCATCGTCGCTTCGGGCTCGGCGAAATAAAGCCAGTCGTGCTGCCGGTGCTGCAGCATGCGGCCCCAGGCGAGCGGGATGTGAATCCACGGATCGCGATCCCAACCCCCCGCCTCGAGCAGCAGCACCCGCGCGTCCGCGTCCTCGGTCAACCGGTTAGCCAGCGCGCAACCGGCCGATCCGGCTCCGACGATAACGTAGGTGTATTGCCCGTCGGGCATCCTCGCCCTCCCGCGCAGCTTAACCCGGCCGCAAGATGCGGGAGTAATCACCGCTCGGCGAGCGTTACCATATAACGGAAAGCGCTGCCTGTGACAGCGTCGATAGACCATTGGTGTAAGATGCCGCCATCAGAAACAACCGTCGAACTCCCGGCGACTACCGAAGCGCGACGAGTGGCAAGCCCGACTGCCGTCGCGCGTTTCGAGATCCGCTATAGCCGTTTTCTCGACCCCAAGGGCAACCCGGTGCTCCCGTTGCCCGGTTTCGCGCGCGACCGGGCGCAGCTCGTCGCGCTCTACCGCGCCATGGTGTCGGCGCGGCGCTTCGATGCGAAAGCGGTGTCCCTGCAGCGGACCGGCCGGCTCGGCACCTTTGCGTCGGCGCTCGGCCAGGAGGCCGTGCCGATCGGCGTCGCCAGTGCGATGCGGCCGGAAGACGTGCTGCTGCCGAGCTTTCGCGAGCACGGCGCGCAACTCTGGCGCGGCGTCAGCCCGGTCGAGATGTTCCTGTTCTGGGGCGGCGACGAGCGGGGCAACGATTTCGGCGAGACCCGCGATGATTTCCCGGTCTGCGTGCCGGTCGGGACGCACGCCCCGCATGCGGTGGGCATCGCGCTGGCCTTCAAGCTGAAACGCGAGAAGCGGGTCGCCGTCTGCGTATTCGGGGACGGGGCCACCTCGAAAGGCGATGTCGCCGAAGCGCTCAATGTCGCCGGGGTCTGGCACCTGCCCGTCGTGTTCGTGATCAACAACAACCGCTGGGCGATCTCGGTGCCGCTTGCGCAGCAGACCGCGGCCGAGACTTTGGCCCAGAAGGGCATCGCCGCGGGGATCGAGGCAGAGCAGGTCGACGGCAACGATGTGATCGCTGTGCGCGAATCAACGGAGCGGGCGCTCGCTAAGGCCCGAGCAGGCGGCGGGCCGCATCTGATCGAGGCGCTGACATACCGGTTGGGCGACCACACGACCGCCGATGACGCGAGCCGTTACCGCAGCGGGCCGGAGGTGAGCGCGCGATGGGCGGAAGAGCCGATCGCCCGGTTGCGCAACTACCTCGTCGCGATGGGCATGTGGGCCAAGCCGGACGAGGAGCGCCTGCTGGCCGAGATCACCCGGACGATCGACGGGGCGGCGGAAGCTTATCTTGCCACACTGCCTCAGGGGCCGGAAGCGATGTTCGACTACACCTACGAACGACTGCCCAAAGACCTCCTCGAGCAGCGCGAGGCGGCACTCGATCAGACGGCGCAGTGAACGGCCATGCCCGAGATTACGCTGGTCCAGGCGGTCAACCTCGCGCTCGCCCGCGCGATGGCTGATGATACCCAGGTTCTCGTGGTCGGCGAGGATGTCGCCGCGGAAGGCGGCGTGTTCCGCGCAACCGAGGGGCTTCTCGAACGCTTCGGGCCCGATCGCGTGCTCGACACCCCGCTCGCCGAGGGCGTCATAGCGGGGCTCTCGGTGGGTCTTGCCGCCCAGGGTTTTCGCCCGGTGTCGGAGATCCAGTTCACGGGCTTCATCTATCCGACGATCGACCAGCTGGCGAACCACGCCGCGCGACTGCGCAACCGGACACGCGGCAGGCTGACCTGCCCGATGGTCATGCGCTCGCCATACGGCACCGGCATCCGCGCTGTCGAGCACCATTCCGAGAGCCCGGAAGCGATGTTCGTCCACATCC
>JAFMSA010000277.1 GCA_017353855.1 Alphaproteobacteria bacterium | reverse complement strand
TGGACAAGGAACAGGTCGGCAATATCACATAACCGCGACAGCGCTTCATCCTGGTCGATGACAATGGGCTCGTCGCTGATGTTGCCGCTGGTTGCGACGACCGGGAAGCTCAGCTCGCGCATGAGCAGATGATGTAGCGGGGAGTACGGCAGATAGACTCCCAGTCGGGGATTGCCGGGTGCGACAGAGGGAGCCAGCCCGTCGCCTGCACGGCAGAGAAGCACGATCGGTCGGGCTGCTCCCATCAGCAGTTTTTCTTCTTCGCGGCAGACGCGGCAACCGTTCCGGATCGCGGCGAGCGACGGGAACATCACCGCAAACGGCTTCTCCTCGCGCCGCTTGCGTCGGCGCAGCCGCGCCACGGCGACCTCGTCGCGGGCGTCGGCAAGCAGATGAAAGCCGCCGATCCCCTTGACTGCGACGATCCGGCCTTCCCCAACTGCCGCCGCGGCAGCGAGAAGCGCATCGTTGTCCCGCGAAAGGATGCCGCCCGTCCCGTTCCATAGCGCGATTCGCGGGCCGCAATCGGGGCAGGCGTTGGGTTCAGCGTGAAATCGCCGATGCGTCGGATCCTCGTATTCGGCTCGGCAGGCAATGCACATCGGGAACCGGCGCATCGAGGTGCGTGCGCGATCGTAGGGAATCTCCTCGATGATGCTGTAGCGCGGACCGCACTGCGTGCAGTTGATGAACGGATATCGGTAGCGGCGGTCGCGGGGATCGAACAACTCGCGCAGGCAGTCCTCGCAAGTGGCGAGATCGGGCATGACCGAGGCTGTGCGGGCACCAGCTACCCGGCTTTCGCGAATGGCGAAACCGCACTCGCCGCCCGGAGCGATCTCGTGCGCATCGATCGACGCGACGACGGCGTTCGGCGGCGGGGCTTCGCGAAGCGCGTGAAGCAGCACGGCGATCTGCTCGGGATCGCCTTCCGCCTCGATCGTCAATCCCTCAGGCGAGTTATTCACCCAGCCGGATAATCCGAGCGACGAAGCATGACGATAGACAAATGGCCGGAACCCGACGCCTTGAACCGTGCCCTGAACACAGATGCGCAGACGTGTGCGATTAGCGGGGCAGGGGGTGTCCCGCGACCCCGGCATTGCTGTCAGGCCTCTACCTCGACGCTCTCGATCAAAACGTCCTGGGCGTTGGGGTGCGCCGGATCTGCGGAGACAGTGACACGCAGCTGCGCACCTTCGGCAATGGTGTCCCGGCTCGCACGTCCGAAATGCTCGACGAAATGTTCGGCCGAAAAGTGGCTCAGCGCCCCGAGCCAGACCGACAGCGCCGTGACGCGCGGGGCCCCTTCCGCGCGCGCGACGGCGTCGACCCGACTGAGCAGCTTGCTCATCAGCGAGGCTTCGTGCATTGAGCCATTCCCTCCACAGCCGGCGTTGCGGCGAGTTCTATCAGCACCCGCCGCACAACCTCCCCGATCGCCTTGGTCACCGAGGGCGATAATCCGGCGCCCGTTTCGAAGGATTGGCCTTCGATCGCATAGACGATGCAGCGCGCCGGGAGCTGGCCGAGCGCCCGGGCGAGCGAGAGCGCTTCGGCGAGGCCGAGACCGTGCGAGGAGACCGGGCTGTCGGCGCGCGGCGTCTCACCCGCCCCGACATCGAAGCGATGGATCGAGCCGGCCGGCGCCTCCGAAGCGCAGGCGTCGATCAGGAAGGCAATACTGGTGTCTGCGAGCGCGGCCAGCAGCGCTGTCGCCTCGCCGTCATGCTCCTCGACCGCCACATCCTCCGGAACCTTGCCATGCAACAGCCGCACCGCTGAGCGACCGGCCGCGTCGTCCCCGCGCGCGGCATTGCCGATACCGATCACGAGGCGGCGCATATTCTCACCCGCGGTCGATCTCGAGCCGCAGGAAATGGGTCGAGCAGGAGATACACGGGTCGTAATTGCGCACCGTCTGTTCGCAGCGGTGGCGCAACGCATCGTCGGGCAGATCGAGAAATCCCCCGACGAAGCTGGCCAGATCCTCCTCGATGCTCGCCTGGTTTTGTGAGGTCGGGGGGACGATGCGCGCTTCGGCGATCGTGCCTTCCGGTTCGAGCCGGTAGCGATGGTAAAGCAGACCGCGCGGCGCCTCGGTGGCGGCAAAACCGATTGCGGCTTGCGGCTCAATCGGAACCGCCGGAGCGTCCGGCTCCTCATACCGCTCGATAATCCGCAACGCCTCCTCGCAGGCATAAAGTACCTCAATCGCGCGCACGACGATGCTGCGATACGGGTTGGTGCACGCGGGACCCAGCCCCGCCTCGCGCGCGACCTCTTTTGTGAGCGGAGACAGACGCTCGAAATTGAGGCTGTAGCGGGCGAGTGGACCGACCAGGTAGCTGCCGCCGCCTTTCAGGCGGGAGTGCAGCGCGGTCGAGCGTTCGACCTGCGATTCTTCAAAATGCTCGTCATACTCCGCGGCGGTAACATCGAGGCCGTGATTAGAGACGATGTGTCCTTCATTGAAGGGGTACTCGTGCGGATGGCGTAGAGCGACAAACGTGTAGTCGCGCTCGCGCTCCGGAAAATCGAACCCGGCGACCCAACGCGCCGTGTCGATCGCCGCGTCGCGCGCCCACTTGAGGCGCTCGGCGAGCGGCGCCATCTCGCGCCGGCGCGGAGTGCGGTAGAAGCCGCCGACCCGCACGTTGATCGGATGGATCTCGCGCCCGCCGAGCAGTGCCAGGAGCTCGTTGCCGGCCTTCTTCAGCGCGAGGCCTCGCCGCACGATGTCGCCATGGTCGTGCGCCATGTCGACGGCACCGGCATAGCCCAGGAAGTCCGGCGCGTGCAGCATGTAAATGTGCAATGTGTGGCTCTCGATCCATTCGCCGCAATAGATGAGGCGGCGCAGGTCCCGCAGCGAGCCGGTCACGGCGACGCCGAGCGCGTTTTCCATCGCGTGCACAGCGCTCATCTGATAGGCGACCGGGCAGATACCGCAGATTCGCGCAGTGATGTCGGGCGCCTCAGTAAAGGCGCGGCCCCGTAAGAACCCCTCGAAAAACCGCGGCGGCTCGAAGATGTTGAGCTCGGCGCTCTCGACCGCGCCGCTGCGCACGACCACCTTGAAGGCGCCCTCGCCTTCGACACGGGCAAGGTAATCGACCTTGATCGTCTTACGCGCCATGCCGTCCACCCTCCTCGCGGAACGGTCCGGCGCTGGCGTTGAAGGTGCGATAGAGACGCTGCAAGGTCCGCTCGTCGACGCCGAGCTTGGCCAGCCAATGGCTTAGCGATCGGGTGTTTGGCGTCTCGTTTGGTCCATAGCAGCCATAGCAGCCACGGTCATAGGACGGGCACAATGCGCCGCACCCGGCATGGGTGACCGGGCCGAGGCACGGAGTGCCGCGTGCCACCATCACGCAGACATAGCCTTTGAGCTTGCATTCGATGCACACGCTGTGCGGCGGCACGACCGGCCGGCGCCCGGCGAGAAACGCCGAGATCACTTCGACCAGCTGGTGCTTGTTGATCGGACAACCGCGCAACTCGAAATCGACCCTCACGTGATCGGCAATCGCGGTCGAGGTCGCAAGCGTTCTGATGTAATCCGGGCGGGCATAGACGATCGCGGCGTATTCGTTGACGTCGGCAAAGTTGCGCAGCGCTTGAATGCCGCCGGCAGTGGCACAGGCGCCGATCGTCACGAGATGTTGCGAGCGACGCCGCACCTCAAGGATGCGCTCGGCGTCATGCGGCGTCGTGATCGAACCTTCTACCAATGAAAGGTCGTAGCGTCCGCGGACCGCAGTCCGCGTGGCCTCGGGGAAATGGGCAATCTCGAGTGCGTCGGCAACGGCCAGGAGTTCGTCCTCGCAGTCGAGCAGGCTCAATTGACAGCCATCGCAAGAGGCGAACTTCCACACGGCGAGCCGCGGCTTGTTTCGGGCCACCGCCTCAGATTTCCTTCACAGCCAGCAGATCGCGCAATCGGTCATACCGGAAGACGGGACCATCGCGGCAGATCAATACTGTTCCGAACTGACAATGCCCGCAAAACCCGACAGCGCATTTCATGTTGCGTTCCATTGACAAGTAGATCGCGTCGTCGGCCAGTCCGACATTGCGCAAGGCCGCAATCGCAAAGCGCATCATGATCTCCGGGCCGCACACGAGCGCGATCGCCTGCAGCGGATCGAATGCGGCGCGGGGAATGAGCGCCGTGACAACCCCTACGTGGCCGCGCCAGTTGACGCCGGCATGATCCACCGTCACTTCGATATCGATGTCGAGCCGACGACGCCAGCGTTCCAATTCGCGGCGGAACAGAATGTCGCCGGGACTGCGCGTGCCGTAAAGCAGCACAACTTTGCCATACCGGGCGCGCTCGCCGAAAAGCGGATAGAGCGTCGGGCGCAGCGGCGCAAGGCCGAGCCCGCCGGCGACGATAACGACATCGCGCCCCGCCATTTCCTCCATCGGCCAGCCGGAGCCGAAAGGACCGCGCAATCCGACCGGCTGTCCCGGCTCGAGCCGGGCGAGGGCGCTCGAAACCGGCCCGACCGCACGGATCGTGTGGACAAGGCGACCCGGCTCCGCCGGGTCACCGCTCATGCTGATCGGAACCTCGCCGACCCCGAACGCGCTGAGCATGTTGAACTGGCCCGGCACGAAAGCCGCGGCTCCGTGCTCCGGCTCGATCTCGATTGTCCAGATTTCAGGGCCGTCGCGGCGCCGCCGCTGAATGCGACCGATCCGCGGCAGCATCGGATCGGCTGCTCTATTGGCCGGGGCTGCCGTAGACATCAAGGATCTGCAGCCGGGTCGCCTGCAGGCGCTCGATCAGAATCGGCATGAACCGTTTCATCATCTCGTAGCCGAGATGATGGTCCTCCTCGCATTTCTGCCTCAAACATGCGGCATCCATTGCAATCGCCCGTACAAGGGTCAGCGCCCGTGCATCGTAAGTCCAGCGGTAAGGCGGGATCAGCCAGGAAACGCCAGCCAACTCGCCCGGACCAAGCGTCTGAAACGTGACCGATCCGCGCTCCGGCCCGTGGAGCTCGAGAGCGACCCGGCCGTGCCGGAGCAAATAAAATTCCTCAGCCGGCGCGCCTTCGTGAAACAGGTACTGACCCGCCTCGAAGCGCACATTCCTGGCGCAACCGCACACCAGCATGCAGAATGCTTCTTGCAATCCAGCGAAGAACGGCTGTTCGCGTATTGTGCGGTCAAGCCCGTACACTTGCACGTCCCTGCACCTCACCGCTTCTCGCTGTCTCGAATCGCCGCCACCTCTTCGGTGATGTCGATGCCGACCGGACACCAGGTGATGCAGCGGCCGCAGCCGACGCAGCCTGACTCGCCGAACTGGTCCCACCAGGTCGCGAGCTTGTGGGTCATCCACTGCCGATAGCGCGAGCGTGCGCTCGACCGCACGCTGCCGCCGTGAATGTACGAGAAATCCATCGTGAAGCAGGAATCCCATCGTTGCGATCGGGACGCCCTCCCCCCGGCGAGATCGCTCGAGTCCTCAGCCGTGGTGCAGAAACAGGTCGGGCAAACCATCGTGCAATTGCCGCAAGTGAGGCAGCGCCCGGCAACCTCATCCCAGCGCGGATGGGTGAGGTTGCGCAACAGGAGATCGTGGACCTCATCAGAGCGCATTTGGCGGCCCATTGATGCAGCGGTCCGCGTAATCACCGCGTCAGCCGCGTCCAGGTCCTCCTCGACAGCATCGCGATGCGGTAGCTCGGCTAGAACCGAGCGGCCGTCATCGCTGCCGACCTCAACGATGAACCGATGGTGGCGCGCATCCACCAGCTCAGTCAGGGCGAGATCATAACCAGCCGCCACTTTCGGGCCCGTATTCATCGAGACGCAGAAGCAAGTGCCGCCGGCTGTGCCGCAATTGACGGCCACGATAAACGCACCCGCGCGCCGGGCCCGGTAGTGTGGATCGACGTGTGCGCCGCCGGTCAGCACCCGATCCTGGATCGCGATCGCGGCGATCTCACAGGCGCGCACCCCGATGAAAGCAAGTCGCTCTGTGGAGCACGGTTCCGGCGCGATATGCACGCCATCATCCCGGCGTTCGGCCGTCCATAGCCGCTGTATCGGGCTATGC
>JAFMSA010000276.1 GCA_017353855.1 Alphaproteobacteria bacterium | reverse complement strand
TGTCCACACCAACCCATTCGGCAGGCGATCGCCGCACAGCTCGGCCAGCTTCCGGCCGGTGACGAGCCCGAGCTTGACCGACAACCCCTGAAACAGCATGGCGACAAGGTTGGCGAACAGCACTACCCACAGCAGGTCGTAGCCGTATCGTGATCCGGCCAGGATGTTGGTGGCATAGTTCCCTGGATCCACATAGGCGATGGACGCGACTACTGCCGGTCCGGCGAACGCAGACGTGGTCGCAAGCTCGAGTGCGGACAAGCAGGATCTCGCACATCAGCTCGGAGCACATGTTTATATCGACGCGAAGGCTGAGGATGCGGCCGAAGCTTTGAAGAAGCTCGGTGGTGCCGATGCCATCCTGGCTACGGCTCCCAGCGGCGAAGCAATTGCATCGCTCCCGCCCGGTTTCAAGCTGCGAGGAAAGGTGATCGTGGTTGACATCGCTCCCGACCCGATGCCGATCAGCACAGTGCCTTACGGCAAGGTCAGCGGGGTGTCACGACACCGCTGCGGGAAGCCGATACAGCCGTCCGGTGGCATCCAGATCGGCCAATGTCCACTCGCCGCCGACTCCGCCAATCATCCAGCGCAGGATCTCCCAAAGATCGCGGTCGACCATCTCCTCGTCGAGCGGCTCCAGCGCCGGGACGAGAGCATAGATCTCGACCCCCGTCGGGAAGGGCTCGCCGCTGCGGCCGGTGAAGACGAGCGCGTATTGCGTTCCCGATGGCGCCGCGAGGTAGCCCGGGCGTTGCAATCCGACGCGAGCGAGGTCGAAAATGTCCGTGAAGAACGCCCGAAATTCCGGATAGTGCCCGATCCCGTCCTCCGCGAGGACAAACGCCCGGCGCTTGCCATCGAGCGACGGTGTCGTGATCACGTTGATCGCAGCCATGTCAGCGCTCCCCCGGATGGCGCGCCAGGAAGTCGGCGATCAGCGCAGCGATCTCCGGACTCGAATCCTCCTGGACGAAATGCCGTCCAGTGACGAGATGCGGGCCTTCGGCGTGTGGCAGGAGCTGCTTGAACCGGCCGGCAAAGGTCGCGTGGTCGAAGACATCGTCCTCGCGCCCCCACACGATCAGGGCGGGCAGCCGGCACTCGGCTAGTTCCCTCTCGATCCAGCTGAACCGCTCCAGCGCGCGCGCCGTCGCGTCGAGCGGGATCCAGCGCGGCCATGTCCAGGTCACGAGGCGAGACTCCGGGTCGGGCAATACCCAATCGTACGCCGGCTGCGCGCGCTTCCTGAACTTGTCCCGGTCGACCACCGACAGGTAGATGCCGCGTCCGGCAAGCGCGTTGTGGCGCCCGAGAAGGTAGGGGCCGACGAGCGGCGCGTGCATCATCCGCCAGGGGAAAATGCGCGTGTGGAACTCGGCCGGCGGGAGCGGCCAGGCCCAGGTACTCATGACGACGAGCGCACGCATGCGGTCCAGGTTCGACAACGCGAAACCGAGGCCAGTCGGGCCGCCCCAATCGTGACAGACGAGGGTTATCCGGCGCAGGTCGAGCTGGCGCAGCAGCGCCGTCAGGTTGGCGATGTGCCCATCGAGGCTGTGTGCCTCTTCCTGGGCCGGCTTTTCGGAGAGGCCAAACCCGACCATATCGGGGATGATGACGCGGTGCCCGGCTTGCGTCAGCGGTGCGACAAAGTCGCGGTAGAGGAAGCCCCAGGTCGGGTTGCCGTGCAGCAGCACGACCGGGTCGCCGGTGCCCTCGTCGACATAGTGCATCCGCCAACCGTTCGCCCGAGCAAACCGCGGTTGCCACGGCCACTGGTCGCGGATGGTGGCCGGCAGCGGGCTTTCGTCCATGCGACCCTCCGTCACCCATCGAGCTGCCGCTTGAGTCTAGCCAGGCGGTCGAGTACCAGCATGACCTTGTCTCTCTGCGCCGGAGGCAATGGAAAGTTCACCCGGGCAATGCCGAGATCGCGATAGAGCTTCAGCAGATCCGGGTCTTCCGGAGGGCCTGCCACGGTGATGGGCAGGGAGCGCGGGTCGCGGCCGGCCTCTTCGGCCATCTGGCGGAAACGCGGGACGAAGTCGAGCGGATCGCTGCCGCCCGCGGCCCCGGTAAGCGGGATCCAACCGTCTCCATAGCGGATCGCAAGTCGCGCGGCCCAAGGAAACGCACCGCCTATGATGACTGGCGGGTGCGGTTTCTGCACAGCTTCGGCCAGGTCATCATCGGCGGGAAGTCGACAAATGCGCCGTGATATTCCGGCCGCTCGCTGGTCCAAATCTGCTTCATTGCTGTGACCTGCTCGGCCATCTTCTTGAAGCGGGTCGAATATAGAGTGCCGTGATCCGCCATTTCTTCGGCGTTCCAGCCACCGCCGATGCCAAACAGGAAACGCCCGCCCGAGACTTGATCGATCGAAGCAACGAGTTTCGCCGTCTGAATCGTGTCGCGCTGGATGATGAGCCAAATGCCGGTACCGACTTTGAGTCGCTTTGTGGCGATCGCAGCCGCCGTTAGCATGACGAACGGATCCATTACGTCATAATAGCGTCTGGCCAGTTCGCCATCGCCTGGTGTTGGCGAGCGGTGCCGCACCGGGATGTGCGAATGTTCGGGTGCCCACAGCGACTCGAAGCCACGCTCCTCCAATGCCACGGCCAACTCTTCCGGTGCAATCGAGTATTCGGTGAAGAAAATGGCGGCGCCGAATTCCATGGGTCGTGCTCCACCGCGGTTGGCTCGCCGGACATCGGTCCCACGTCGCGGAATCAGCGAAACGCAGGGATTACCTTCGAGGCGAACAGCTCGAGATGTGGCTGGACCCACCGTGGCGGCAGTCCCGGCGGCAACGTCCAGGAATAGAAGTGCGTGATCGGAACTTCGTTGGTGAAGTTCCGGATCATGCCGATCGCGGTATCCGGGTCGACGACCTGGAGCAAGCCGCTTTGCCGCAATGCTTCGCGGTCGTCGAGATGCGGTGCAAGCGGCTGCAGTCCGCCCGCCGACAGCCATTCCGAGTAGTTGTTGGCCTGATAGATGATGT
Source organism: Alphaproteobacteria bacterium (assembly GCA_017353855.1). Classification (GTDB taxonomy): domain Bacteria; phylum Pseudomonadota; class Alphaproteobacteria; order ATCC43930; family CGMCC-115725; genus AP-15. Next base: position 3,071 of record JAFMSA010000276.1, on the reverse strand, counting down.
GGTCGGCGGCTTCGGCGAAGGTTTTCTCGGGATCGTCGGAGACGATCAGGCACCAGAACCCGCTCGCGAAGCGAAGGTTGTCGGTGGCCCGGCCCGCATTCTTCAGCTCGGCGATGTAGCGATCGTAGACATCCCGGTTTGCCCCCGGCACCGTGAAGCCGTCGCCGAAGCGGACGGCGCGGCGCAACGCCGGCGGCGTGAAGCCGCCCAGCCAGATCGGCGGATGCGGTTTTTGGATCGGCTCCGGCGTCACCTTGACGTTCTGGAAGTCGAAGTACTCGCTCTTGAAGGTCACCGTCTCGCCCGCCAAGGCCCGGTGAATGATGTCGAGAGCCTGGTCGGTGCGCGCGCCGCGCTGCTTCGGCGGCACGCCGAAGCCCACAAATTCTTCGCGCTTGAAGCCGATCCCGACGCCGAGCTCGAAACGGCCGCCCGAGATCACGTCCACGGTAGCGATGTCCTCGGCCAGCCGGATCGGGTTGTGGAACGGCATCAGCAGCACCCCAGAAGCGATGCGGATGCGGCTGGTACGGGCAGCGATCGCCGCCGCCGCCGGCATGATCGAGGGGAGATAGCCGTCCTCGATAAAATGGTGCTCCGACAGCCAGACGTCGTCAAAGCCATTATCGTCGCCCCACGCGATCTGATCGAGGATTTCCCGGTAGAGCCGGTCCAGCGGCTGGCGCCACTGCGCCGGGTTGCGGAAGTCGTACCACAGGCCGAAGCGTATCTTTCGATTCTGGTTCATGACTTGCCTCCGCTGCTGCCGTTTCCTTGCGTCGCCCCGGAAGGTCAGAGCTGGGTGAGGCCGCCGTCGGCGACGAGATCGAAGCCGGTCGTGTAGCTGCTGTCGTCGGAGCCGAGGAACAGGACCGCCTTAGCCATCTCCTCCGGCCGGCCGATCCGTCCAAGCGGCGTCATCTGTTTGAACATCTCTTTGCGGGCATCGGCCTCTTCCTTGGTCTTGAACTGGCCATTCAGGATCGGTGTGTCGGTGGCGCCGGGGGACAGCGTGTTCACCCGGATCCCACGATCCTTGAGTTCCGCCGCCATGCTTCGAGCCCAGAAGCGCAACGCCGCCTTGGTGGCGCCGTAGGTATGGTAAAATGGGATCCCTTTCAGATGCACGCCCGAGGACACCAGCACGATCGAGCCGCCGTCGTGCATCATCGGGACCGCCTTTTGCACGGCAAAGAAGGCGCCGCGCGCGTTGATGGCGAAGGTCTTGTCGAAGTGCTCCGGGGTCACGGCTGCCATCGGTGCAACCTCCACGAAGCCTGCGCTGCCGACTAGAACGTCGAGCCCGCCCTTCTCGGCCTTCACCTGAGCGAAGAGCGGATCGAGGTGTTCGAGCTTCGCGACATCGCCCTGCACCGTCGAGACATTCTCTCCGATCACGACCTTGGCCTTGTCCAGTTCAGACTGCTGGCGACCGGTGATGAAAACGTAGGCCCCCTCGTCAACAAAAGTCTTGGCTGTCGCCAGACCGATTCCGCTGCTGCCGCCAATAATGACAGCGACCTTTCCATCCAATTTTGCCACGGCTGATCCTTTCGCGGTGGACGTCTTGCTGACATGCTCCTTGGTGATCTCGCCATTTAGCGAATGGGTGATGCGCCAGTAGGTTGCGGGTCGGATTAGCATCTATTCCACGCTGGAATAACGGACTTGCGCCGACGCCTTCGTTTACGAAAAGAAATCAGCGCCTGACCGTACAGCCGGGGGAACCGCACCACGGGACCCAGGCAGCGGGCGGTCGCGAAATCGAACGCGACGACCTCGTCCTGCGCGACGCAGTATAGAATGCCGTCGGAACCGAAGCGCAGGCCGCGCGGCTTGCGGAATTCGGCCAAAGCTCCTGCCGAGAAGACGCGAACGAGGTGCCCGTCGGCCGAGTCGTACTCGCGCACGCTCGCGACCGCATCGGGTGCCCCGAACGGGTGCTCGCTCGAGACGATGATGTTGCCGTTCGGCGCGATTGCGAGATCGAGAGGACTGAGGTCCGGATCTGCGACGAGAGGAAGCGCGCGAGTACCGCCGTTTGAGCCAAATGCGACGATTGCGTCGTCGCCCTCGCCGTTCGGCCCGATCCCCGAGGCGAGGAACAGCCGGGCGTCGCGGCCGAAGGCGAAGCCGCGGGGAAACGGCACGATGGCGGGCGGGAGGATCCGTTCGGCGTCCCCACGCAGCCCGGCTGGAAAAGCCATGATCGAGCGCGCGCCCCGCAATCCGACATAGTATCGGCCGTCCGGCCCGAAATTGCCGCCGCCGGGGTTGAGCCCTGGGATCGGGCCGCTGTCGCGAACGACGCGGCCGTCCCGGTCGAGCGCCAACACCCGATCGCTGCCGCTGTTGAGAAAGAGCAGCCCCGCTTTCCGATCGACGGCGAGACCGCGCGGATCGGCGATCCGGCTGTCCGTGCTAAAGGCACCGAGCGGCCGGCCGTCGGAATCGAAGGCGAGGAGCGCGCCATAGCCGTTCCCGTTCGCTCCGGTTGCACTCGTGACGAGAAGTGGCATGGCCGAGGCTCCCGTAAACAATTAGCGACCTGGAGCGTCGCCGGCGGCTACAATGACGCGCCCGAAGACAGGAGCGGTTTGCGCCGTCTGCAGCAGCGGCTTGATCGCGGCGATCGAGCTGATCGCCGTGAAGCACGCGATGTCGAGCACTGCCAACCCGATCGCCAGAGCCAGCAGAAAAGCGTTGATGTCGGCACAGGCCCGGTCGAGCCGCTCTACAAACGGCTTCGGCGATCGATCTTCATGGTGCGGGAACGGTTGCATGGCACTTGACCCCGTTGCGGCCTCGCTCGCGGCCGAGGGGTAGATCGGTCGTCCCGGTTTCTTATGGTAACCCGGTTGTCGTAATATGCTTCATTCCGAAAGGGAATGGCGATGGACCGCCTGGCCGCGATGGAAACCTTTGTCCGGGTCATCGAGGCCGGGGTCGCTCTCCGGCGCGGCAAAGCAGCTGCATGTCGGCCAGCCGGCCGTCTCGAAAACGATCGCGCCATTGGAAGATCGGCTCGGCGTGCGGTTACTGTTGCGCTCGACGCACGGCCCGACCGAGGC
>JAFMSA010000275.1 GCA_017353855.1 Alphaproteobacteria bacterium | reverse complement strand
GCTCGGCGAGATGGCGTTGGGGGCGCTGCAGGCGCGCCGGCTGCTGCGCCGGCTCGCCCCGGCCTGCGTGATCGGATTCGGCGGGTATCCGACCGTTCCGACAATGCTGGCGGCGGTTTTTCTGGGCCTGCCGACGTTGATCCACGAACAGAACGCCGTGCTCGGCCGAGCCAACCGGCTCCTTGCGCCGCGAATGCGCCGGATCGCCACGGGCTACCCGACGACGGCCGGTCTGCGCTCTTCCGACTATCGCCGCGCAGTTCACACCGGCAATCCGGTGCGGCCGGCGATCCTTGCTGTGGCTCCGGCGAAATACCGGGCCCCGCAACGAGGCAGTCCGATCGAGCTCCTGGTGCTCGGCGGCAGTCAGGGAGCGCGGGTCATGAGTGACGTCGTGCCGCCGGCGCTCGCGGAGCTGCCGGCTCGCTTTCGCGAGATGTTGCGGGTCAGCCACCAGGCGCGTCCGGAGGATTTGCCTGCCGCCGAGGCGATTTATCGGGGCAAGGGCATTGTCGCGGAGCTGCAGAGCTTTTTTGGCGATATTCCGGAACGGTTGGCGCGGGCGCATCTGGTGATCTGCCGTACCGGCGCGTCGACGATCGCCGAGCTCGGTGCGATCGGCCGGCCGGCCCTGCTGATTCCGTATCCGCACGCGACCGACGATCATCAGGCTGCCAACGCCCGCGCCTTTGCCGAAGCGGGCGGCGGGTGGGTCGTCCCGCAACCGGAGATGCATCCCGATACGCTGGCGCTGCGTCTGGAAACCCTCCTCGGCGACAGGGATTTGCTGACTGCGGCGGCGCGATGCGCCGGCGAGTTCGGGCGCCGGGACGCGACGGTTGAGCTCGCGCGGGTGGCGCTCGAACTCGCTGTTGACCCGCGCCCGCAGAGGCGTGCGGCATGAGAGCCCTGCCCCGCTCGATCGGGCCCATCCACTTCGTCGGCATCGGCGGCATCGGAATGAGCGGCATCGCCGAGGTGCTGCACAACCTCGGTTATCGGGTGCAGGGCAGCGACCTGGCCGACAGCGCCAATGTCCGGCGTCTGATCGACCTGGGGATTGGGGTCACCGTCGGCCATGAGGCCGAGAACCTGGGTTCGGCGGAGGTTGTCGTCATTTCCTCCGCGGTCAAGCCGGACAACCCCGAGATCATTGCCGCCCGGGTGCGCCGGCTGCCTGTCGTGCGCCGCGCCGAGATGCTCGGCGAGTTGATGCGGCTGAAATGGTCGCTGGCCGTCGGCGGCACGCACGGCAAGACGACGACGACCTCGATGATCGGCGCGCTGCTGGAAACCGCGCAGCTCGACCCGACCGTGATCAATGGCGGGATTATCAATGCTTACGGCACCAACACACGGCTCGGAGCCGGTGATTGGATGGTGGTCGAGGCCGACGAGAGCGACGGAACGTTTACCCGGCTGCCGGCGACGATCGCGATCGTCACGAATATCGACCCCGAGCATCTCGATTTTTACCGGAGCTTTGACGCGCTCCGGCGAGCCTTCGAGGATTTTGTCGGCAACATCCCCTTCTACGGCTTTGCCGCGTTGTGCATCGACCACCCCGTCGTGCAGGCGATGATCCCGAAACTCTCGGACCGGCGGGTTCTCACCTATGGGTTCAGCGCGCAGGCCGATATCCGCGCCGTCGATGTGAGGCTCGGGCGCGACGGCGCCCGGTACGACGTCATCATCGCGGGCGGTTTGTCGGACCGCGGGCGGACGATCGGCGATTTGTATTTGCCGATGTTCGGCCGGCACAATGTCCAGAACTCGCTGGCGGCGGCCGCCGTCGCCGAAGCCATGGCTCTGGGGGACGACGCGTTGCGCGCCACGCTGCACAGTTTCGCAGGGGTAAAGCGCCGCTTCACGAGGACAGGCGAGTGGAACGGGGTGAGTGTGATCGACGATTACGCTCACCATCCTGTCGAGATTGCGGCGGTGCTGAAGGCGGCGCGCGCGATTGTCGAGGGCAAAGTCATCGCTGTCGTCCAGCCGCATCGCTACACCCGGGTCTGCCATCTTTTCGACGGCTTCTGCTCGTGTTTCAACGACGCCGACGTCGTTCTCGTAGCCGACATTTACGCGGCCGGCGAGGCGCCGATCGAGGGCGTGAACCGCGATGCGCTGATAGCCGGGCTGATCGAGCACGGCCACCGCAGCGTCCGGCCGCTGCCTGATCCGAAGGAGCTCGCGGGGATCGTCGAGGAGCTGGCGCGCCCGGGCGACATCGTCGTCTGCCTGGGTGCGGGCTCGATTACCGGCTGGGCAAACAGCTTGCCCGCGGATCTCGCTGCGCTGGCGTCGTCGAGCCGCGTCGCATGACACACGCGTTCCGGCACGCAGCCGCGGCGTTGCTGCCGCTCATGCCGCCGGTGCGCGGCCAGCTGAGCGCAAGCGCACCGGTCGGGAAGCAGACATGGTTCGGGGTCGGCGGTGGGGCCGAGGTGTTGTTCCGTCCCGCCGATACCGCCGATCTCGTCTCCTTTCTGTCGGCTGTTCCGGCGGAGATTCCGGTGACGGCAATCGGGGTCGGCTCGAATCTGCTCGTACGTGACGGCGGGATCGGCGGTGTCGTCGTCCGCCTGGGCAGGGCATTTGCCGGGATCACGATCGCGGGCAGCGAGCTGCGCGTCGGCGCGGCGGCTCTCGACCGCATCGTGGCTCGCGCGGCGAGCGACGCCGGTCTCGGAGGGCTCGAATTCCTGTCGGGCATACCGGGTTCGATCGGCGGCAGTGTGCGCATGAATGCCGGCGCGTACGGCCGGGAAATCAAAGACGTGCTGCTATCGGCGACGGCGCTCGATCGCAGCGGCGCGGTCCACCATCTCGACAGCCGTGCGATGGGATTCTCCTATCGGCACAGCGGTGTCGATCCGGGCTGGATCTTTGTCGAGGCGCGTCTGCGTGGCGCGCCGGGCGAACGCACCGTAATCGCGACCCGGCTGAGCGAAATCCGGGCTGCCCGCGAGGCGACGCAGCCGGTGCGTGCACGCACCGGCGGCTCGACCTTCAGGAACCCGCCGGGCGAGGCCGCCTGGCGCCTGATCGATGCCGCCGGCTGCCGTGGTCTCGTCCGGGGCGGCGCGAAGGTTTCGGAACAGCACACGAATTTTCTGATCAACACCGGCGGTGCGAGTGCTGCCGATCTCGAGGGCCTGGGGGAGGAGGTCAGGCGGCGGGTTTTTGCCGCCTCGGGGATCACGCTGGAGTGGGAGATCGAGCGGATCGGGCAGCCTCTGCTGCCCTTTGGGCTCGCCGAGGGAGGGCCGGGCAGGGCGCGTTGCAAGACCGAGAGGGGAAGTTGAGCAAGAACGTGGCCGTCGTGATGGGAGGGTGGTCGCCCGAGCGCGAGGTATCGTTGTCGAGCGGGCGGGAATGCGCCAAGGCGCTGGCGGACCGTGGCTACAGCGTGCGGGTCGTCGATGCCGGCCGCGATCTGCCGAGCCTGCTGCGGGCGCTGGAGCCGCGTCCCGACGTCATCTTCAATGCACTGCACGGGGTCGGGGGCGAAGACGGCACGGTGCAGGGCGTGTTCGAGCTGTTGCGCATCCCCTACACCCATTCGGGGGTGCTCGCTTCGGCGGTGGCGATGCACAAGCCGACGGCCAAAGCGATCTTTCGCGATGCCGGTCTGCCGGTCGTCGACGGAGTGGTTGCCGGCGTCGGGGAGCTTGCCGGGGGGGACCTGCTTCCGGCTCCGTTTGTCGTCAAGCCGATCAACCAGGGCTCGAGCGTCGGCGTGCGCATCGTGCGGGTCAATGACAATTCCTGGCGTGAAGAGGTCCTGCAGTGGAGCTTCGGTTCCGAGCTCCTTGTCGAACGCTTTGTTCCCGGGCGGGAGCTGACCGTCGCGGTGATGGGTGATCGCGCGCTCGGCGTGTGCGAAATTGTTCCCCGCGGCACCTTTTATGATTACACCGCCAAATACGCGACGGGGGGATCGGATCACCTGATCCCGGCGCCGCTTCCGGCGGCCGTCTACGAAAAGGCGCTGGAGGTTTCCGTGCGCGCGCATCGGGCACTCGGCTGCCGCGGGGTAAGCCGCGCGGATCTACGCTATGACGACACGCCGCAGGGCGGCGGCCGGCTCTATCTCCTCGAGATAAACACGCAGCCCGGCATGACGCCGACCTCGCTGGTGCCCGATATCGCGCGTCATGTCGGGATCGGCTTTGACGAGCTGGTCGCGTGGATGGTGGAGCACGCCTCATGCGAGGCGTGAGGGGGGCGCCGCGGCGGCCGCGGCGGAGCGCTTTCCCCGGCAGGATCCGCCGTCTCGGATTGGGGATCCTCGGCGCGTGTCTGGCGGCGGGCGTTCTTTACGGCGCGGTTCGGCTCTCCGGCTCGCCATTGGGGCAGCCGGCCGTGGAACGTGCCGCCCACCGGCTGCTCGACGGCACTGCCCGGCTGGGACTTGTGGTGAGGGACATTGAGGTCGAAGGGCGCGAGACAACCGATCGCAACACGATCCTGAACGCGTTGGGCGCCCATCCCGGCACCCCGATTCTGGCGATGAGCCCGAAGCGAGCCAAGGAGCGGCTCGAGGCGCTGCCCTGGGTGCGCTCGGCGGTCGTCGAGCGCCGGCTGCCGGACAGGCTCTATATTCGCCTCGTGGAGCGCAAACCGCTGGCGCTTTGGCAGCACGACGGCAGGCTCGAGCTGATCGATCGCGAGGGTGCCGTCATCCCGGTGGCGCATCTCGATCGCTTTGCAAAATTGCCGGTGGTCGTGGGCGAGACCGCCGCGAGCCACGCGGCTGAACTCATGGATATGCTCGCGACCGAGCCCGATCTCGCCGCCCGGGTCAATGCCGCGGTGCGCGTCGGCGACCGCCGTTGGAACCTGCGCATCGACAATGCGATCGACGTCTATCTGCCCGCCGATTCGCCGGAAAGGGCATGGGCCTACCTCGCGCGCCTCGAGCGATCGAGCGCTATTCTGAAGCGGAACGTGCAGATCGTTGATGTGCGTCTGCCGGACCGGCTTGTTTTACGGGTCAATCCGGAGGTGCCCAAAGTAGCGCCCACATCAAAAAAGGGACGCCCCTCGGCGAAGAACAACACATGAGTGCAGCAGATGAAGCGCCGGCGCGCGCAAAGGACGCGAGAGGGTCTTCGGCCGCCGGGACGGACGATCAGGCAAAGCCGCGCAAGCCGTCGATCCGGCCGCGCGGCAGCCTTGTCACGGCGCTCGACATCGGCACGACAAAGGTCTGCTGCTTCATCGCCCGGGTCGAGGACGACAAGCCCCGCGTCCTCGGTATCGGCCATCAGATTTCGCGGGGCGTGCGAACCGGGACCGTCGTCGACCTCGAAGCCGCGAGCCTCTCGGTGCTGAATGCGGTGCATGCTGCCGAGGAGATGGCGGGCGAGACGATCGAGAGGGTCGTGGCCAACCTGTCCGGCGGATTCGCCGCCTCGCGCATCATCAGGGCGGAAATCGGTATTACGGGGCACGAGATCGGCGATGCCGACCTGCGGCGGGTACTCGAGCACGGTTATCTGTTGCGCGAGCCGGGCGATCGTCAGGTCATTCATTCGGTCCCGGTTGGGTTTTCGGTCGATGACAGCCGCGGCATCCGTGATCCGCGAGGCATGATGGGTGCGCGGCTCGGCGTGAACATGCATGTCTTGACGGCGAGCATTGGCGCGGTACGCAATCAGACTTCGGCGGTCGGCCGCTCGCATCTCGAAGTCGAAGCACTCGTCGTCAGCCCTTATGCTTCCGGGCTGTCCTGCCTCGTCGAGGACGAGATCGGTCTCGGAGTGACTGTGATCGACATGGGCGGCGGGACGACGACGATCGGCGTATTCTTCGACGGGAACCTGATCTTTGCCGATTATGCGCCGGTGGGCGGCGCTCACGTCACCAACGATATCGCGCGAGGGCTGTCGACCTCGATTGCGGATGCCGAGCGCATGAAGACGCTGTTCGGCAGCGCGATCTCGTCCAGTATCGACGAGCGCGAAATGATCGCCGTGCCGCCGATCGGCGAGGAGGATGACGGGCAAGTCAACCACGTACCGAAATCGCTGCTGGTCGGGATTATTGCGCCGCGCATCGAGGAGACCTTCGAGCT
>JAFMSA010000274.1 GCA_017353855.1 Alphaproteobacteria bacterium | reverse complement strand
CGGGAGCTTTATGGTGTGCGCCTTCCCGACAGTCTGCGCGAAAATCAACGGCTGCCGTCGACGATCATCACGCCGACAACCAAGGCATTCGACGGCAGCCATGACGAACCGCTGACGCCCGAGGACATCGTCAGCCGCGGCTTGCTGACCGCAGAGCAGTGGCAGACGACCTCTCGCTTGGCCCTGTCTCTGTTCGCGCGCGGGCGGGACATGGCAGCCGAGCGGGGCCTGATCCTCGTCGACACGAAGTACGAATTCGGTTTCGACGCGGCCGGCCGCATCATCCTCGCCGACGAGATCCATACGCCGGACAGCAGCCGCTACTGGATCGGCGGGAGTTATGAGCGGCGCTTCGCCGCGGGTGAGTCGCCCGAGACCCTCGACAAGGATTTCATGAGGCGATGGGTGAGCGCGCGGTGCGATCCCTATCGCGACCCGCTGCCGCCGATCCCGGACGAAATCATTCTCGAAGCTGCGCAACTTTACGTCGAGGTATTCGAAACGGTCACCGGACGGCACTTTGATCTGCCGCCGCCCCACATTCCGGTGCTCGCGCGGATCCGCGCCAATCTCGCAAAATATTTCGCTGTATGAGTGCTCTGCTGTGCGCTGAAGGGGGTCGGGATGTTCGAGACGACGATCGCTGGCAGCTTGCCGAAGCCGGCCTGGCTGGCGCAACCGCGAGTATTGTGGGCGCCCTGGCGCCTCTTCGGCGAAACGCTTGTCGAAGCCAAGCGCGACGCAACAGTATTGATGGTAAAGGCCCAAGAAGACGCCGGCATCGATATCGTTACCGACGGCGAACAGGCGCGGCGGCACTTTGTGCACGGTTTTCTCGAGCAGATCGAGGGCGTCGATTTCGCACGGCAGGCCACGATCAGCATCAGGAACAACCGCTACAATGCGGAAGTGCCGACCGTCACCGGGCCCGTCCGACGGGCCCGCAGCGTCCATCGGTTCGAGGCGGAAATAGCCCGCTCTCACACGAACCGTCGGCTCAAATTCACATTGCCGGGACCGATGACGATCGTCGATACGATCGCTGACGAGCATTATCGCGACAGGCCCACATTGGCGATGGCGTTCGCGGCGTTGCTCAACGAAGAGGCCCGCGAACTGGCGGAGATCGGCGTCGACGTGATCCAGTTCGACGAGCCGGCCTTCAATGTCTACATGGAGGCTGCGACCGATTGGGGGATTGCGGCGCTCAATCGCGCGGTCGAGGGCCTCCGCTGCAAGACAGCGGTTCATATCTGCTATGGCTACGGCATCAAGGCGAATATCGACTGGAAAGCGAGCCTGGGCCCGGAATGGCGGCAATACGCGGGGATATTCCCCGCTCTCGCGGCAAGCCGGATCGACCAAATATCGATCGAATGCGCCGGCGCCAGAGTGCCGATTGAGCTGCTCGGCCTGCTTAACGGAAAGGATGTCTTACTCGGCGTCATCGACGTGGCCAGCGAGCGCGTCGAGACGCGCGAGGAGGTTGCCGCGACGATCGAGCGGGCCGCGCGCTTTGTCCCGGCGGAGCGGATTTACCCCTGCACCAATTGCGGCATGGCGCCGATGGACCGCACACTTGCCATCAGCAAGCTTGGCGCGCTCAGCGCCGGCGCCGCACTCGCCCGTGGCCGCCTTGCCTCACAACGCCAGTGAACGGTCTGCGACAGCATCGCCCGGCACGCTGGTCGGGCAGGCGCCTGCGAGGCCGCCGGAAGGCGGGTCGAATGCCGATACCCCGATGCGCTTTTTCCAGCGGTTGGTTTTGAGGCCCGCCGTCTCGAGCAAGTCGCCAAATTTCCAGGACAAGACACTGCGTCGCCCCAGCCCGGCAGCGGTCCAAGGCACAAGTGCCGCAAATGACGGGAAAGGGCTGCGCCTGCCATAGGCCCAAATCTCGACGCGAAGCGACGGCCGCACGCTCGGGCCGCGGGCGTGGAACCCGAACGTATCGGCGACGACGAGAGTATTGGCCGGCACCGCAAAGATGCGCGGTTGCGGGAGGCGCAGCGCCGCGAGTTCAGCGGGATCGATCCGGAAAGACCCTTGCCGAATTTGAGCGTTCGACGACTGGCGGGCGCCGAGGCTCGCCTGCCGTTCCCAGGAGAGCCGCTCCGCCGTCAGCCGGTGCGAACCGGGTACATAAATAAAGGGGCCGGCGTCTTCGGCGACGTCGGTGAGGAAAAGCCACGCCTTTACCGTCGGATGAAACGTGTCGGCGTGCAGCTTCGTTTGCGGATCGGAGGGACCTGCGCAGGCGTGTCGGAGGATACTCTGTACCCAGACGACCGGCTCGGCATTGCGGCTCCCGGCATAGCGGACCAATCCCTGCCAGTCGCGCGAGCGAAATACCCAGTAAAGCGCCGGCAACTCGGCAAGGGCGGCGCGATCGAGCGCGACTTTGCGCATGATCGTGTCGCCTTCCGTAATCTCCCGCAGAGGGCCCCGATAGGCTTTGACCTGAGCAAGCAGTGCCGCGAACTGGTCGGGCGGCAGGAAATCCCTCCGCACGATAAAACCATCCCGATCAAAAGCCTGCCGGTCCGGCGCGGAGATGAGCCGCGCAAGCGTGCGCCGCCGGGCGCTCGCCAACCGGTGAGCCAAGCCAACCCGGGCGGCGTGAAGACCCCATTCGTTTAAGCGGCGACTGCCGATGACAAGATTGTGCTCGAAAGATTTTGCTCCTGTCGCGAGCTGGGCCACCCAAAGGGGGGTCATAGCCGCGCGGCGCACTTGCAGAAACATTTTTAGCCCCCGAGCGTATCAGAAGGGGACCGTCCCGATCACGGTCGTGCGGTGCATCAGACGCCGTTCCGGCAGAGCATAATCGCAAATCGCCAGATGCATCGAGGTGGCGTTGTCCCACATCAGAAGATCTCCGAGCTGCCATTTGTGGCGATAGAGAAACTCGGGCCGCACACAATGAGCGTCGAGTTCGGCAATCAGATCTAAAGCCTCATCCTGCGGCATGCCTTCGATGCCGATGCATTCGCCTGCCGTGATGTAGAGCGATCTGCGCCCGTTATAGGGATGCGTGCGAACGATCGGGTGGGCGATGTCGGGGGTTTGCGCAAGTTGCTCGCCGGTAAGTTTGGGGCGCGGACTTTCCGGAACCCTGCGGCGGGCCGAATAACGGTGAATCGCTTTCAGCCCATGGATGCGCTTCTTCATCGCGTCCGGCAGCGCCTCGTAGGCAGCAATCGTGCTGGCAAATACCGTGTCTCCGAGAGGCCGGCCGTCGCGATGAGGTACCTCTTTTGCGTAAAGCAGCGAGCAGCGGCTCGGGCGGCGCCGGTAGGACGTGTCGGTATGCCAGGTAAACCCCGCATCGGCCAATCCGATGTGCTCGCCCTGCTCGTCCTTGACGTTGGAGATCAAAAGTATCTCGGGAAAGCCGGCCAGCAGGTATTTCTTGACAATGTGGATTTCGAGCTCGCCGAATCGCCGGCTGAATGCGATCTGCCGTTCATTGGTAAGCTGCTGCCCGCGAAACACGACGACAATATTGTCGTGGAAGGCCCGCTCGATCGCCCGGAACGTGGGGGCGTCCATCTCGCGCGAGAGATCGAAGACGATTTCCGCACCGCAGGCCGCTCCGCTCCGGATAACCGAAGGAGTCATCGCGCCTCCCGTTCACGGCGCATCCGGATCCCCCGTCCTTGCCCTTGCCCGAGCCGTATGAGCTTCGACGTCCCGTGCCTCATGCCGATCAACACAGGGGCGGCCAATGGCGCGCGCTACGTTCCAACCGGGACGAGCGCCCGCGACTGTGTCGCAGGCATCTTAAGCGAGTTCGGTGCGATGCGCATAGATCCAAGACCAATCGGCGGCGATCCTTTAGCTCGCCTGCCTCCGCGAGCGACGTGGTGGTCACCGACATCGCGCAGCCAAAGCAGCCAGGGTGCATGCCGGGCAGGCATCGTGCCGAACCGGATAGTCCGGCGATCGCGTTGACCGCCCGGACACGTCGACCGGAAACTGTCGGACCCCCCCGGGGCACTTCTCGAACAACCGTTCCGCCCTCGATCCGCAAACGCGTTCCGAACAAGGATGGGCCACCGGAATGTTCACAGACGGCACGAGCAACGCCGCCTGATCTCGATCAGGTTAGCGAGAGGCGCAATGTCCGCCGCGATACCTGCCGTGTTTCCCGTATCCGCCCGGAACCCAGTAGTACCCCTTGCCGCAGTTATGGGAGGCCGCCGGCACGCTGGGTGAGACCGGGGATGACAGGTTTGCGGTGGGGGGAACGGGCGCCGCGCTCGCCGTCGTGATTGTCGTTGCGAGCGCGAGCGCACAGAGCACTGCTGGTACGACGGCGCGCATTTCCTCTCCTTTGGTTTGGCTGGGTTCTAATCCGCGAATCACCGGTGAGCTCCCGACCACTAGCCCGCCGGGCCCCGCTTCGGCGGTGGATCCAGGATCACGCCCGAGACCGGTTCGATCCACACGAGGTGATCCTCCACGGCTTTGACTCCCGGCGTATTCTCCGCAACCACTTTCAACGCGTCGCGTTCTTTCTCTTCAAGAATCACGCCGTTCAGACTCACGATACCGTCGGTTACGGTAATTGTCACACCGTCCCTCGACACCCATGCGGCCTTCGCGAGCTCGCTGTGGATTCGCTCGAGGATTTCCTCGTCGCGGTAGTCCGCGGCGGGCTGGTCGCGTAGCCTCTGCGCCAACGCGCGAAGCAGATCAGCGCGGCTGACGAGGCCCACCAGCCGGTCGTCTTTGAGAACGGGCACGCGCTTGATGCGATGGCGTTCCATCAATTGCACGATATCCTCGAGCGCCGCGTCTTCGGCTGCGCTGACGACATCGCGGGTCATGATATCCGCGACCCTGCGCCCATGTGTCTTGACGTATTCCCCGGCGATGCGGCCTGGCCCCATCAAGATCTCGAGCCAGCGCGGGCGCTGTCTCTCGGTCCCTGTCTCGCCGCGCCGCAAGAGATCGCCTTCGGTCAGAATTCCGACGAGCTTACCTTGACCGTCCAATACCGGAAGGCCGCTCAGCCGCTTATCGAGCATCAACCCGACAGCCTCGGAGATCGAGGTGCCAGCCCCGACCGTGACAACCTGGCGGGTCATAACGTCAGCAACCTTCAACCTCACCTCTCTGCGTTCTTCGCGTTAAACGATCTCAGACGATCGCCAATGCGGCGACACCGGGTAATTCGCGGCCTTCCAGCCACTCGAGGAAAGCGCCGCCCGCGGTCGAGACATAGGATAACGCGTCACCCACGCCCGCGACGGACAGTGCCGCAACGGTGTCGCCGCCACCGGCGACGCTGAGCAGCCGTCCGGCCCGCGTAAGCTCGGCCGCTTTCTTCGCTACGGCGATCGTGCCGCGATCGAACGGGGGCGTTTCAAAGGCGCCGAGCGGCCCGTTCCAAACCACCGTGCGCGCCTCTTCGAGAATGCCGTTGATACAGGCCGCCGTCCGGGTCCCGATGTCGAGGATCATCGAATCCGACGGGACGGCATCAATCGCGACCTCCCGCGTTTTGACGCCGGGCGCGAGCTCCGCCGCCACGACCGCATCTGCAGGCAATATGACCCGGCAGTTCTGTCCGCGGGCAAGTGCCAGGATTTGGCGCGCGGTCCCGATCATGTCGCGCTCGCACAGTGAACGGCCGACTTCCTTGCCCTCGGCCAGCAACAGCGTGTTCGCCATCGCGCCGCCGATCGCGAGGAGATCCACTTTTCGGATCAGAAAGCGCAACAGATCGAGTTTCGTCGACACTTTGGCGCCGCCGACGATAGCCAGCACCGGCCGGGCCGGGTTGTCGAGAGCAGCGCTCAGAGCTTTGAGTTCCGCTTCCATCAATTTTCCCGCTGCGGCCGGCATCAAGCGCGCGAGCGCATCGATCGAGGCGTGCGCGCGATGCGCAGCGGAAAACGCGTCATCGACATACAGATCGCCCAATTCCGCCAGCGCCTGCGCAAATTCGGGCGCGTTGGCCTCTTCACCCTTGTGGAAGCGAAGATTTTCGAGAAGGGCGACCTCGCCCGGCTGCAATGCTGCAACCACTCGTCTTGCCTCCTCGCCGATGCAATCTGTAGCGAAGGCCACCTTGCGG
>JAFMSA010000863.1 GCA_017353855.1 Alphaproteobacteria bacterium | reverse complement strand
AGTTGCTTGTCGGCGATCTTGCGCAACTGCCCGAACCGGGGTTCCACGCCCGGCTGACCGCGGAAAAGATCCGTCTTCTGGCATCTCTCCTGTCCCAATTCCGATAAGCAAGCACCGGTCCACACAGCCGAGGTTACCGTCAAGCTTGGTCCTTTGGGAGGCGGGATCGTATGATTTGGGAGACCCGGTACAACGGCGGGAGGAGACGCATGGAAAAATCGGCCCGACCGGACGTCGCGCCCGGCGTGTCAACCCCAGACATCGCGGGGCTTCATCGCTCCGATGCGATCTGCTGGCCGTGCTGAACGAGAGTTGAGCGCGTGAAAATTGTCAATATTCGCACGATACCGCTCTCTTACCGGTGCGAGCCGCCCTATGGCAGCGCCGGCGGAATGCAGGCACGGCGCGGCGGCCTCCTCGTCGAAATCGAAACCGACGGGCGCGTGACGGGCATCGGCGAGGCGGGGCTCGGCGGCGGGGCAACAGGCCCGGTGATCGAGAAGGTCCTGCAACCGATGCTGATCGGCGAAGATCCGCTCCTGATCGAAGGATTGTGGCAAAAAATGTTCGCGCGGACCCGCCAATATGGCCGTCGCGGGATCGTCATGAACGCGATCAGCGGTATCGACATCGCCCTGTGGGACATCGCTGGCAAAGTCGCGAACTTGCCGCTCTATCGTCTCCTCGGCGGCTGCCGCGATCGGGTCGAGGCCTACGCCAGCGGCGGCTTTTACCAAGAGGGTAAATCGATCGACGGCCTCGCGGCGGAAGCCGAGAGCTACCGCGCCCGCGGCTTTAGGGGCGTGAAGATGAAAATCGGGCGAAACCCGTCGACGCAAACCCATCTGCGACACCTGGTCGAGGACGCCGGGCTCTGCGTCGTCGACCCCGAGGAGGATATCGCGCGTGTTGCGGCGGTGCGCCGAGCGCTCGGGCCTCGAGCGAAACTGATGGTCGATGTCAACTGCGCGTGGAGTCCCGCTTTCGCGATCGAGATGGGCCGGGCGCTCGAACCCTATAAGCTCTACTGGATCGAGGAGCCGGTCGCGACCGATGACATCGATGGCAGTGCGGCGGTTGCCGGGGCTCTGGCCACCCCGATTGCCGGCTATGAGACCGAGATCGGCCTGGATGGCTTTCGCCAGCTGATCGCGCGAGGCGCTGTCGACATCGTGCAGCCGGATATCGCCTGGTCTGGCGGGTTCTCGGAATGCCGCCGCATCGCGGCCTTGGCGCAGGCGCATCACCGAATGGTGGCGCCGCATGCTTTTGCCAGCGCCGTAACGCTCGCTGCCTCGTTGCACTTTACCGCGTCGATTCCGAACGGGCTGGTGCTTGAGTTCGACCAGAATCCCAACGGGCTGCGCGACGAGCTGCTGCAGGAGCCGCTCGCGGTCGAAAGTGACGGCTCGATGAGATTGCCTGAGCGGCCCGGGCTCGGGATCGAACTCGATCGTTCCGCGATCGAGCGGTACGGTATTGCGTGACGGCTGCGGGGCCGCTTGCATCTTCGAAGGGCGCTGCCGAGGCTCCTCGGCAGCTTTGCGACGCGACGGATCCCGTCATTGACCCCACCGTTCTGCGCCCCGGGATGCGGAAACGGCACCTGCGGTTTTGGCGGAACTGAACGCGAGACCCGGAGCGCCGCGATGGAAACAGGGTTTGCGGCAGGGGGATCGCATGACGCGCACGCGGCTTGCCCGCGTGGCCGAACGTCCTGATGGCGGCGAGGTCGAGGTAGGCAGGAGCTCCGCGCGTCGATAACGCCGGGGACCCATCGCAATCAGTTGCGACGGCGGCGGACCAGCTGGCGTGTTTGGGGCTGCGGCTGACGCGGGATCGGCGGTGATGGGCCGGTCAGCTCGACACTGGCGGCGGCCGGCGCGATTCTTTGACCTGGGCGCGGCGGGCCTTGGCCTCGCGGCGCCGCTGTTTGCCGGCG
>JAFMSA010000862.1 GCA_017353855.1 Alphaproteobacteria bacterium | reverse complement strand
GTAAGCGATTTCGGGGGGCAGGTGGCTCACCCAGCTGCTCATGAGATCCAGGACGATGCCGCCTGCCGGCAGCGTGGTGCGGTAAAATTGCGTCAGCGCCGCAATCGCCCCGTCATCGATATGGTGCACCAGCCGTGCCGGCTCGTAGAAGGACTCGTCCTCCTCCGTGTCGATCTTGGTAAAGGCGCCTTGCGGCAGACCGAGCATTTCCTCCATCGCAACCCCTCAGGCCTTCTTCTCTCGCCAAAATAGGCTGCACTCGGCTTGCGTCCAAATCACTCAGGCACCGTGCGTCCGGCGCCTACGCCAGATTTCAATCGGATCACGCCCCTTTTAAACGGGCCGTCGCGGCGCAGCAAACGCGATACCGGTCCGGCATCGGCAGCTTCGTGATCGGCGCGCTCGTGCGCAACGAGACGGGCGTCTTTCACCTCCGGTGCCCTGATCGAGAGGCTCCCCCGATCAAAGCGAGTCCTCGTGTTGCCGCAAACGAACGCCATATCCCGTGCGCGTGCGGCTTTCCACCACCGCGATCTCGCCCCGACGCGGGCCGATCAAGGCGGCCGCGACGTCGTGGACATCGGCAACTCGACCCTCTGCTTCGGCCGCAGCCTCGTAGTCGCCGATGGCGACCTCGCGCGCCGGATGGCGCATCAGCGCGTCGAGAACCGGAACGTTGCGCACTCCGGACATCACCAATCTGAGCAAGGACACGACAAGCGTCCTCATCGCCTCTCGCTGATCTCGCCGCGGCAATGATGCCACGCATGAACCGGCTCCGGTTGCTCGGGATCCGCCGCAACCGCGCGAGGGAGGCCGTCCTCGATGTTGTGTGTCGTCACCGCCGGATTATATCAGCGACACGATCATCAAATTAACGGGAGGCCTGGGCATGGCTGGAGAATCGGCTCGTTTCGGGTTGCGCGAGAGGGCTGCAACGCCGGCGGTACGCCCGTTTGAGCTGCCGCCGCGCATGCAGCCGATGCTCACTCGCGCCAAGACGGGCCTTGTCGAACCGTTCCATGGGATCACCGCCGACGGCAGGACCGTTCCCGGTCTGTTCGCAGTCGAGAAGACCGGACTGTCGTTCGGCGTTATGGTGGACGCAGCGCGCTCCTTTCTCAGCTCATTGACCGCGCAACAGCGGCGCGCGGCGTGCTTTGCGATCGACGACGAAGCGTGGCGGCAGTGGTCGAATATCCACCCCTGGCTGATGCGCCACGGCATCTGCCTTGCCGATCTCGACCGCCACCAGCGCGACGCGGCACTGGCACTACTGCGCGAAGCGATGAGTGCTGCCGGGTATCAAACTGCCAGGGACGTCATGCGGCTCAACGAGCATGCGCTTGAGATCACCGGCAAGCCCGAGGAATACGGCGAATGGTTTTATTGGCTTAGCGTCTTCGGCACGCCGTCGCCTGAGGAGCCGTGGGGCTGGCAGATCGACGGCCACCACCTCAACATCAATTGCTTCGTGCTCGGCGACCAGCTCGTCTTGACGCCCAATTTCATGGGGTCCGAGCCGGTGCTCGCGCGCTTCGGTAAATACGCCGGAACCCGCGTGTTCGCCGCGGAGGAAGAGCAGGGCTATGCCTTGATGCGGGCGCTGTCGTCCGATGAGCGACAGCGAGCAATGATTGGAAATGATCTCCCTTCCGAACTCCTCGCGGCTGCGTTCAACGACAATCGGCGGATCGAACCCGCCGGGATCCGCCATGACGAATTGCCGGCGGAGGGCCGCGAGCGTCTCGAGGCGTTGCTTGCGACCTACGTCGGCCGCATGCGTCCGGGGCACGCCGAACTCCGCTACGCCGAGATAAAGCGGCATCTGGGCGCGACCCACTTCGCGTGGATCGGCCCGTTCGATGACACCAGCCCGTTCTACTACCGCATTCTAAGCCCGGTGGTCCTCGTCGAGTTCGACCACCAGCCTGGCATCATC